>JAOTZB010000234.1 GCA_029861625.1 Acidimicrobiia bacterium | reverse complement strand
TTCGTCAACATGGTCGGCTTCGTTCTCGCCGGCCAGGGGCTGCTTCTGTTCGGCACGGCCGAGCAGCAGGCCGAGCACCTGCGGCCGATCATCACCGCGGATCCTCGCTGAGACACGTGCGCTCGCATGTGCTCCGCGGATTGCCTTCGCCGTCATCGGCGCGAGAGCTCGTTGTCGAGGTCGTCGACGACGAGCTCGACGGTGGTCTTCGTCGCCGCCTCGATCGGCTCGCCGCAGACCGGCACGGGCACGGTCCGGCCCGGGGTGACGACGGCCGAGACCGCGATGTCGCGGCCGCCGACGGTCGCCCTGATGCTCACTCGTTCCCCGTCGACGACCCATTCGCGAGTGGCCTCGATCCATGGCCAGCCGTAACGGGCGAACGCGTCGCGATCGACCATCTGCGCGGCCCGCTCGGGCAGGCCGAGACATCCTCTGAGGTGACGAGCCGCTTCGGTCGGGTCGGCCCGTGTCGCGAGGATGTCGCCGAGTAGTCGAGCGTCGAGGTGGGCCCAGGCGTGCCCGTCGGGAAACGAGAGCGCAGTGGGCGCGAACCGGTGCCCGCCCGTGTGGCTCGTCCGCCATACGCGGATGCCGTCGATGCGCTCATCGAGCATCTGTTGATGGAGCCGCGTCCCGAGCTGGCCGCAGCACCGGTCGTGGCTGCCCTGGGTGCAGATCAAGAGATCACGCCCGGCGGTCGGCGTCCCAACGAGCTCGCCGTCGATTGCCGCGATGACGGCGTCGGTGAGCTCGCCGGTCGCGACGACGGATTCGCGCCCGACGAAGCCGCCGAACGCGTGGCCGGGATCGCGCCGGTAGGTCACGAGTCGATGCCCACCGGTCGTGGGGCGTTCGGCACCCACGGCGAACACCCGTGCTGTCGGCGACAGGATCGGGCGTTGTTCGGCCACCGGGGCCAGCAGCTCGTGGGCATCGATCGGTTTGGGCCAGGGAAGCGGCGTCTCGACCAACACGTAGGTCTCGGCGCTGCCGGCCGAGGCTGCCGGATCCTCGGCGAGGGCTGTGGTGTGCGCCACGCAGCGCAGGTCGTCGGTCACCCGGCGATCTCCAGACGGTGGATTCGGGAGCGAGCTGCGAGCATCATGGCCCAGTCACTCCTCCGTCGTGGCGATGGGCTCCGCTCGCAGCGCGGCCTTCTGGACCTTGCCCATCGCATTGCGGGGGAGTTCGTCGACGACGACGATCCGACGAGGGTGCTTGAAGCGGGCCAGTGTCGCGTGGCACGCGGCCGTCAGGTCGGGAACGGAGATGGTTGCTCCGGATTCGGGCACGACATAGGCGACGACGGTCTCACCGAGGTCGACGTCGGCGACCCCGACGACGGCCGACTCGGCCACCGACTCGCAGTTGTCGAGGCAGCGTTCGACCTCCTTGGGATAGACGTTCAGCCCGCCCGAGATGATGAGGTCCGCGGACCGGCCCACGAGCGTGAGGCGGCCATCGGCGTCGAGTGATCCGAGGTCGCCCGTGCGGAACCAGCCGTCGTCGGTCAGCTCCGACGCGGTCTCGTCGGGCCGGCGCCAGTACCCCGAGAACATGTTGTCGCCTCGGGTCTCGACGGTCCCGATCGTCGCCGGAGCAGCAATCGTTCCGTTGTGCACGACCCTGATGTCGACGCCTGGCAACGGGTACCCGACCGTGCCCGCGATCCGGTCGCCAGCGAGGGGGTTCGATGTCAGGATCCCGACTTCGGTCATGCCGTACCGCTCGACGATCGCGTGCCCGGTCCGGTCGGTGAAGCCGGCGAACACGGTCTCCGACAGCGGGGCCGATCCGGAGGTGAAGAGGCGGATGTTGCGGCAGTGATCGGCATCGAGGTCAGGATGGTCGAGGAGGCGGCCGTAGTGGGTGGGCACGCCCATCATCACGGTCGCATCGGAGAGCATGCTGGTGACGGTCGCGGGGTCGAAGCGACGACAGAAGATCACCTCGGAGCCGTTCAACATCGCGCAGTGCATGGCGACGAAGAGGCCGTGGACGTGGAAGATCGGCAGGATGTGCAACAAGACGTCGCCGGGCACGAAACCCCACACCTCGTGCAGCGCGAAGGCGTTCACACGCAGACTGCGATGGGTCAGCATGGCCCCCTTGGACCGGCCCGTGGTGCCCGACGTGTAGAGCACGGCGGCCAGATCCTCGTCGTGTCGCCGGACGATGTCGTGGTCGGGTTCGGCCTCGATCTGCCCGAGCGAGCCGTCGCCGTCGTTCCCCAACGTCAACACGGCTCCGACGTGGGCGGCTTTGGCGGCGTCGACCAGCGAGGCATCGGCTGCGGGACGGTGGACGAGCGCGGCCGGCTCGGCATCGGAGACGAAGTAGGCGACCTCGGCCGGCGTGTACGCGGGGTTGAGGGGCACGTACACGAATCCGCCCCGAAGGCACGCGAGGTACAGGGCGATCGCGTCCGGGGACTTCTCCACCTGCACCACGACACGATCCCCGGGACGCACACCGGTCTCGGACAGTGCCGCCGCGAACACGGCAGCCCTGGTGTCCATGTCCCGGTAGGTGCGTGTGTTCTCGCCGGGCACACGCAGGAAGGGCCGGTCGAGCGCCGGCTCGTAGCGGTCGCGCAGGACCGACGCCAGGTTGGCGTTGTGCGTCATGGTCAGAGGCGGCGGATGAACAGGAGGCCGTCGCCCGCTGCGACCAGCACAGCCTCGGACCGAGGATCGGCGCTCACGTGATCGTTGAACGCCCGCAGTGCCTCTGTATCGGGCGACGTGTCACCGGCATCGACCACGGCGCCGGACCAGAGCACGTTGTCCACGACGATCATGCCCCCGGCCGACAGTCGGGGGAGCAGCTCCTCGTAGTACCCGATGTAGCCACCCTTGTCGGCGTCGATGAACGCGAAGTCGACCGGCGGATCGGCGGGAAGTGCTCGGAGTGTCTCGATCGCCGGCGCGATTCGAAGGTCGATACGGTCCGCGACCCCGGCCCGTTCCCAGTGTCGCCGCCCGATGTCGGTCCACTCGGTGTTCGTGTCGCAACACAGCAGGCGTCCGCCATCGGGCAGCGCGAGCGCGATCGTCAACGCCGTGGCTCCGGTGAAGGTGCCGACCTCGACCGCGAACCTCGGGCGGATCACGCCGACCAACACGCTGACGATGGCACTCAGCTCCGGCGCCAACACCATGCTCGACGCCGGTCCGAGCGCGGCGGTGGCGTCGTGGAGCTCGCGTTGGATCCGATCGAGGGGTGGCGCATGGTCCTCGACGTACCGCTGAAGGTCGCCGGAGAGCAGAAAACTCGATCCCATGGCCAGCCATCGTGGCGCGTCGCGGCGCTCACGCCAACCGGACATGGTTCGAGGACGCCTCCTCACCCGACGGCGCGAGCTGGATCGCCGCCGCCGCTACGGTTCGGCGATGGACGTCGGAATCTCACTCAACTCGTCGCTCGGCGGTGAGCCGGTCGCAGCGGGCCGCATCATGATCGAGCGGGCCCGGCTGGCCAACGAGGTCGGCCTGGCGACGCTCTCGGTCGGCGATCATCACGCTCGACCGGGCAACTATTTCCAGAACACGCCCGTGCTCGGTCGCCTCCTCGCGGAATGGGACACGCGTCCCGCCGGATGCCTCTTCTTGTTGCCCCTCTGGAATCCGGTGCTCGTGGCCGAGCACATCGGCACGCTCGCGGCATTGCACGACGGCCCATTCATCGTCCAGACGGGCGTCGGAGCCGGGGCCGACCAGTTCGCGGCGATGGGCGCTTCGCTCCGAACCCGTGGCCTCGCCACCGACGAGGCGATCAGGGTCGTGAAGGGACTGTTGGCGGGCGAGACGATGAGCAGCGGCCGATTCGGCACCGTCGATGCGGCCTTCGGGCTCCGCCCGGCGCAGCCGGTCGAGTGGTGGATAGGCGCCGGCTCGGCCCGCGGCCTCGACCGGGCCGCCCGCGAGGCCGACGCCTGGTATGCCGGCCCGATCGTCACGCCCGGATCGGCGGTCGAGCTCCTCGACCGATACCGGCAGTCCTGCGCCGACCACGAGCGGGAGCCACGGGCGTTGATCAGGAAGGACGTCCTGATCCGCCGCGACGGGGCAGCCGCGGCCGCGCTGGCCGCCGACCTCGTCGCGGCCGGGTACCGGGGGATGGGCCGCGATGCGCTCATCGTCGGCACGCCCGAGCACGCCGCCGAACAGGTGGCGGCATACGCCGATCTCGGTTTCGAACAGGTCGTCGCCCGCTGCATGAACGTGCCCCAACCGGTTGCGCTGGAGACCATCGAACTGCTCGCTGAGGTGGCTGCACTCGTCGCCTGAGCCGCCGGCTCCGGGGCCCGAACGGCCCGTCGCAGCATGCGACAGGAGCGGGCAATGAAAACGGCCGTCGACCTGTCCCGTGGATGGCGCCGTGAGTCGGAAGGCCGACGCTCAGCCGCGCGTGACGAAGTCGATGAGCCGTTCGACGGCGTTGATGAGCGGGGTCTCGACGTCGCGGTACGACTCGACCCGGCCGAGCGCCTGGCGCCAGAACCGTCCGGGCTCGTCGCGCACGCCCAACGCGTCGAGCACTCCTGTCTTCCATGGCTGACCCTTCGGGACGATCGGCCAGGCCTCGATCCCGATCGTGGCCGGCTTGATCGCCTGCCAGATGTCGACATAGGGGTGCCCGCAGATCAACACATCCGGTTCGCGGACGCTCGCCGCGATTCGGCTCTCCTTCGAACCGTCGACGAGATGGTCGAGCAGGACCCCGAGGCGCCGGCGATCGCCGGGCCGGAACCCGCGGACGCGTGCGGCCAGATCGTCTGCGCCCTCGAGTTGTTCGACGACGACGGCCTCGACCCGCAGGTCGTCGCCCCAGATGCGTTCGATGAGCTCGGCGTCGTGGATGCCCTCGACCCAGATGCGACTCGCTCGGGCCACGCGTGCGGGTACCCGCCCGGCGTCGACGGAGCCGGATGCAGTGGTCCGCCGGGGCGATGGTCGGTCCGACTTCGCACGCGGTGCCCGGAGCGCGACCGCAATGCCATCGGTGGTGAAGAGTCCGTCGACCGGACGGAATTCGTGGTCGCGGCCCGATCGGTCGCGCAGCACGATGCGGCGCCCTTCGACGAACTCGATGACGACTCCCGTCGTCTCGGACCCGCGATGGGTGAGCGTCGAACCGATCTCGACGAAGTGCGACCGGCGAGCAAGGCCGCGCTTTGTTGTCGCGTCAAGATCGAGAGGGCCGGCCAGGATGCCGTCGTCACGCATGGCCGGAGAGTACCGAGCCGCGTCCGCGCGGTGTGTGACTCCATGGGGTGCGTGACTCCTGCCGGGCCGTGGTGAGTGGTGACTCGGTCGAGAACCGGGCTCTGCGGCGAGCTAGTTTCGTTGCATGAGCGACAACGAGTACGCCCCGAGCCCGTGGGAACCGATCGCCCACCATGTCGAGCGGTATCTCGCAACCGACGGCGACGACGGTTTCGAGTGGCACGGCGCCAAGTGTGTGATCGTGACGACCACGGGAGCGAGGAGCGGCAAGCTTCGCCGGACCCCGTTGATCCGGGTCGCCGACGGCGACCGTTACCTGCTCGTCGCGTCGATGGGAGGAGCGCCGAGCCACCCGAACTGGTATGTCAACATCGTCGCCAACCCCGAGATCACCATCCAGGATCGGGCCGACGTCCACGAGCTCCGTGCCCGTACGGCGACACCTGACGAGAAGGCGGAGCTCTGGCCGCTCGTGATCGCCCAGTGGCCCGACTACGACGACTACCAGGCGAAGACCGAGCGCGACATCCCGGTGGTCGTCTGCGAACCTCGCTGAAGTCACCACGAGCCATGAGGTATTTTCGTGCAATGGCGAGGCGCATGTCCGATCTCACGCGGTTGGCGACGCTCGGCCTGGCGACGATGTTGATTGCCGCCGCATGCAGCCCATCGGGCCTCGATGTCGAGACGACCGCCGATCCGGACGCACCGATCGCCGAGGACGACCCGACGCCGGCGCCGCCTCCCGACCCGACCGCGACCCCCACTCCCGAGCCGCCTCCCGACCCGACCGCGACAGCGACGCCTGAGCCGCCTCCCGAACCGACCGCGACAGCGACGCCTGAGCCGCCTCCCGAACCGGCGCCACTGGTCCTCGAGGTTGGTGTGAGCGCCATCGGCGATGTC
>JAOTZB010000024.1 GCA_029861625.1 Acidimicrobiia bacterium | reverse complement strand
GCGGTCGATCTCGATCGTCGAGGCGGCATTGGGCGGGGCCCCCTCGGCCCGCGCCGGATCGAACCCGACGACGAGGATCGACCCGAGCATCGTCAGTACGAGGCCGACTGCCCTGCTGCGACGAACCCATTCACGCTTCGAAACCATCTCCGCGACCTCCGCGACCACAACTGACCTCCCTGACTGGAGGCCGTGCAGTGCCACGCCCGACCTCTCCTCAACCGTTCAACGCCTCGGTTCCGCCCTGGGGTCGGGTTCGCCCTAGCTCCTCGTGGACCAGGCGACCAATTACGGTCCACGAATCAACGCTTCCCCATCTCAGCGGCCCGAGCATTCAAGAGGCCGAGGAGATGGATCGCATACTACGCAGAGTGGTCGACGGCGAACAAGTGCTCTCCGTCACAGTGGAGAGCGCGACCGGCAGCGCTCGGATCCGAGCGCTGAACGATGGTTCGATCACCCTGGTCTCCCCGGTGTCAGGTCCCCGACCGGAGCGCGTCGACGGGCTCGAGTCGAGCGGCGCGGCCAGCTGACCGCGGGACCGCAGGGGATGCTACGCGACCAGTCGATCCGGCGGCGTCCGCCGCGACGACGGCCGCGGATGACGAGCCAGTTCCTCCTTGCAGGTCGCAACGCCCTGGAGTCCGGTCCGCCGGACCTTCGGGCTCAGGCGAGCGGCCGGCCACGGCGGAAACCGTGTGCGGCGCCGAGCCGGAATCTCCTCCATCTTCACCTTGCCCATGAACCCAGCATGTGGGCCAGCACCCGGGATCGCCAGAGTCCAACGTCCTGTCGATCCGAGCCGATCGGACTGCTGTTTCCCGTGGTCGTGGACTAGTCCGAGGAGTTCGCGATCGGCACCGAACCCGACGGGTGCCCCTCTAGATGAGCCAGCAACCGCTCGACGCTCGCCGTGGCCAGACACACCGTGCTGTCGGCGGCGCCGTAGTACATCCGCAGCGTGTCCCCGTCGTCTTCGAGCAACCAGCCACACGGGAAGACCACATCGGGAACGTCGCCGGCCCGTTCGTACGGGGCGTCGGGACCAAAGATCCACTCGTCGCCCCTCATGAGCACCTTCGACGGGTCGCCGATGTCGAGAAGGGCCAGACCGAGGCGGTACAACGAGCCCGACGCGGTGACCCGGACGCCGTGGTAACAGATCAACCAGCCGTGGTCGGTCGCCAGGGGCGGGGGACCGAGCCCGATCTTGTTGGCATCCCAGAAGCCGCCCCGTCGGGCGTGGAGGAGTATGCGGGCGTCACCCCAGTGGCACAGGTCCGGACTCCAAGACAACCACATGTGGGCGCCGAGCCCGCTCGAGGCCGGGGCCGGACGATGGATGAGCGCCCACCGACCGTCGAAGGTCGTGGGGAAGAGTGCGGCGTCCTTGTCCTCCGGCGGCTGCAACACACCCCGCCGTTCGAACGTGACGAAGTCCTCGGTGACGGCCAGACAGACCATGGGGCCGCCCACGCCATAGCCGGTGTAGACGATGTAGTACTGGTCGCCGACACGGGTGATCCGCGGATCCTCGACGCCCCAGTGCTCGGAGAACGTGTCGCGCTCCGGCTGCATGTGACGATCCCAGTCGATCTCCCAGCCGTCGACGCCGTTCGGCGAGGTGGCGACGACGAGGCTGGACAGACCGGTTCTGCTCTCGACTCGCACGAGCAACAGTGTCAGGCCATCGAAGGACACCACACCCGGATTGAAGACCGCGTTCACCATCCGGGGAAACGCCTCCGCGGTCAGCAGCGGATTGTCCGAGGAGCGGATGAACATCTCTCTCGGATCGCCGTGTTTCACGATCATGGCGTCCTCCTCATGGCGAACTTGGTTGATTCGGGTCCTCAGCGGTCGATGGAACACCATCCACGGTCCACCCCAGCCGTCCATCCACACTCGTGGGGTGCTGATGAGAAGACCCCCTGTCCCCACCCCGCTCGTCCAACGGCTCGGGTCGGCACCGATCGTCCGATCGGGATCGCTCCCCGGATACGGGGCGCTGTTCAATGCCGGATTGTTGCACCACGACGGCCGCTTCCACCTCTTCGCGAGAGCGGTACGCGACGGGTACCGGCCGAACCCGGGCTCGGGGCCGCGGTTTCTCGACTACATCTCCGACCTCGTGGTCTTCGTGAGCGACGACGGGCACTCCTACGAGTTCGGCTACGTCTTGGCGTCGGCCGGCGCGAACGGCGTCCACTGCTACGAAGATCCTCGGGTCCAGTGGGTCACCAGCAACGGCGACCGCCACCTCGTGATGACCTACACGAATCTGCCGCCGTCGGATACCGGGCTCCCCTGGCGCATCGGGGCCCACCACCTCGACTTCGACGACGGACGATTCGTGCTCGACGACGCCAGCGGCACGCTCCTTGGTCCCGACGGGGTCGAGAACAAGGACGCCGTGATCTTCAATCTCGCCGACGGCCGCGTGGCGATGATCCACCGCGTGCATCCCAACATGCAGGTCGCGGTCTTCGATGACCTCGACCATCTGTGGGCCGCCGACGCCCGATACTGGGATGCACACCTCGCCGACATCGACGATCACACGATCATCACACCGTCCGCCGGCGCGCTCGGTGTCGGCGCCGGCGCACCGCCGGTCGAGACGCCCCACGGGCTGTTGCTGTTGTTCCACGAGCGCAACCGCCACGGCGTCTACACGATGAATGCGGCGCTGCTCGACCCTGCCACCGGGCGAGTCGATGCGGTGCTCGACGAACCGATCCTCGTCCCCGATCTCGACTGGGAGCGCAACGGCGACGTCGACGATGTGGTCTTCGTGCAGGGTGTGCATCGCCTCGACGACGGCGCTCTCTATGCGGTCTACGGCGCCGCCGACAGCCATGTGGGCGCAGCGACGATCTCGACCGGACGACTCGTCGAGCAGCTGTTGAACGGCGGCGGTCATGGGCGGACGCCTGTGGTGGGAGCGAGCCTGGTGTAGTCCCACGCCACCTGCCTCGATGCCAGGACGGCAAGGAGGGCCTCGGCCCCCTGATTGCGGTTCACACCCGTCGGTTCGAGCCCATCGTGACCACCACCGGTCGACGCGTCGACCATGGCGACGCCGATGTCGTTGTGGCCCGCGAACCAGTCGACCGCACGGCGGATCGCCTCCTCGAATGTCGGATTCGGCGCGACCCGCATGGCGGCGAGCGCCGACTCGGCCATGGCCCACGCCTCGATCGGCTGCTGGTCGAACGCCGGCCTCCGTTCACCCGGTTCGGATCCGCCCACCGGTGTGAAGCTGAAGTGGTCGGCCTGGGTCTCGGTCGCGATGAGCCACCGCAAGAGGCGGGTTCCGTCGTCGATCGCCGCCTGGTCACCGAGGGTCGTGCCGACGCGGACGAGTGCGTGAGGCAACTTGGCGTTCTCGTACCCGAGCCGATCCTCGGGCCAGGGCCACGACGCGTCGGCCCGGGGGCGCGGGAGGGTCTGCACGGCATCGAGGACGAGGCGGCGCGCGGCATCATGATCGGGATCGACGTCGAGCAGGGCAGCGGCGCCGAGCGCAGCGCTGGCGGTTGCCCGCCAGTGAGGCGACCGCCAGCCGAGCGCCTCGTCGGCGAACGCGGTGGCGGCCGACCGAATGTCGGGGTTCGGCCCGCGCGCCGCCGCCGTTCCGATGCCGAGCAGGGCTCGCCCGTCCGCGTCGTGGCTCCGGGCGTCATCGGTCCAGCGCCGGTCGTACGCGAGACGCAACCGGAATCTCCCACCTCCCATGTGCGCGTGCCGGAGAAAGCCCAGGTAGCGACGGGCGAGCGACTCTGCGCCGTCGCCACCGACCGCGCAGACCAAAGCCAGCGCGCGACCGTTGTCATCGGTGCAATATCCATGATCGCGGCGGGGGATGGAGTGCCAGGCGTGCTCCAGGATGCCGGTGTCGTCGGTCAACCGATCGAGACAGGACAGCGACGGGGGTCCCGATGCCGGGCGCATCGTCACGCAACCGCGAGCGTCGGCGTCACCTTGCGGGCCAACGCGAGATACGCCGCTCCGACGTTCGGCCACAGGACCGATGCAGCTTCGGCCTTCGCCGCCCTCGTCATCGCCCGGTGTCTATCGGGATCACCGAGGATCTCGTCGATGGCGGCGGCCATGGCCCTCGGATCCTCGTGGGGGACGACGATTCCCGCACCGCCACCAAGTGCCTCGATCGCGTGAGGGAACGCTGTGGCGACAACCGGCCGGGCCGACGCGAGAGCTTCGACGAGCACACCGGAGGTGACCTGATCGCGACTGTCGTATGGCAGCAGGATCAGGTCGGCGCCGCGGATCAGTTCCCTGAGGGACGGGAAGTCCCGGTATGCGTCATCGAACACGACCCGATCGGTCACACCGAGACGGGCGGCCAGAGCCTCGAGACTTTCCCGATACGCCTCACCCTGGGTCGCGAGAATGTTGGGGTGCGTCCGACCTGCGACGACGTAGGTCGGCGGCGCATGGTTCCTGTCCGACGGCACGCCGGTGCGACCACTCATCAGGGCGATCGCCCTGATGCCGTGCTCGATCCCCTTCCCCGGACCGAGGAGACCCCAGGTCAGGATGGTCGGTCGACCCTCGCCCAGAAGAGGCCGGCGCGGGCCCTCGAAGTTGGCGACTGCACCGTGAGGGATCACGACGAGCGACTCCTCGTCGATCTCGTGGCGTGTGACCAGCCGGTCGCGTGCCGAGTCGGTCTGGACGATGCTGACCGACGAGGCGGCGACGATTCGCTCGACCAGCTCACGTTGGTGCGGCGTCGGGTCGGGCACGACCGTGTGGAGGACCGTGATCACCGGTGGGTCACAGGACTCCACGAACTCGACTGCCTCCTCGCCGTCGGCACCGCCGAATATGCCGAACTCGTGCTGGAGGATGACGCAGTCGAAGGAGGACGCAACCGTCAAGCCTGCCTGCAGCGACGACTCGTCGCCGGGGACCCACTCCGCCACCACGCCGTCGGCCGGGACGGGATGGGACGGAGTGGGATCGGCAGTGAGCCGGATGACACCCGCCGTGACCTCGCCACCGGCAACCATCGCGTCTCGCAACGACTCGGTGAACGTGGCGATGCCGCATGCCGTCGGTGGGAAGGTCCCGATGAACGCGACGCGAATCGGGGATGCCGTCATCGTCGCTGCTCCTTCCAACGCTTGTTCACCCGCGCCACGCCCACGCTCTCTTGTTTCTGTCATCGCCGGCAGCTTCGAGGCAGGGCCAAAAGCCACAAGTCACGAATCAGGACCTTCGGCACTCCCCGAACCCTGCTCCTCGTGGCCCAATGATCTCGCGGGGACGCGTCACCGACCCGCGCCGATCGAACGGTGGTGCACGAACGGAGAGGGGAGACTTCCATGGCGACCCACACGCACTTGCTCTTCAGTGATGAGGCCCGCACAAAGCTCCTGGCCGGTGCCACCGCGCTCGCCGACGCAGTCCGGCCGACCCTCGGGCCCGAGTCACGGGCGGTGTTGCTCGCGAAGAAATTCGGCTCGCCCATCGTCTGCGATGACGGCGTGACGATCGCCAAACAGCTCAAGCTCGAGGACCCAGAGGAACAGCTCGGCGCCGAGATGCTGCGCGAGTCCGCGGTCCGAACCGGCGAGAGCGTCGGCGACGGTACGACGACGTCGACCCTGCTCGCCCACGCGATCTTCCGCGAGGGCCTGCGGAACATCGTGGTCGGCGCGAGCCCCGTCGCGATCAAGCGCGGGATCGAGCGGGGCGTCACTGCCGCGGTCGACGCGCTGACCGAGCTCTCGCGGCCGGTGAAGTCGGAGGAGGACATGGTCCACATCGCGACGGTGTCGGCGCACAACGAGCCCGAGATCGGGGCCCTGGTAGCTCGAGCGGTGGCAGAGGTCGGCTCTGAAGGTGTCGTTGAGGTCGAGGAAGCCCGCGGGACCGAGACCGAGCTCGAGCACGTCGAGGGTATGCGCCTCGACAAGGGTTATCTCTCCCCCTACTTCGTCACCGACCCGGAGTCCATGGAGGCGGTGCTCGAGGACCCGAGGATCTTGATCTTCGAGAAGAAGATCGGTGCGATGGCACCGATCGTGCCACTGCTCGAGCAGCTGATCCAGGAAGGACGGGCGCTCCTCATCATTGCCGAGTCCGTCGATGGTGAGGCCCTCGCGACGCTGGTGGTCAACAAGCTCAGAGGTGTCGTGTCGGTCGCCGCGGTGAAGGCACCGGGTTTCGGCGATCGCCGCAAGGCCATGCTCGAGGATCTGGCCGTACTCACGGGTGGACGCGTCATCTCCGAGGACCTCGGCGACAAGCTCGAGAACGTCACGATCGACGATCTCGGCGGCGCCCACCGCGTGGTGATGAGCAGCGACACGACGACGGTCATCGACGGTCGAGGCTCGGCGGAGGCGATCGAGGGACGTCGGAGCGAGCTGCGACGCCAGATCGATGCGACCAGCTCCGACTGGGACCGCGAGAAGCTCGAGGAGCGCCTCGCGCGTCTGTCCGGCGGAGTTGCGGTCATCCGGGCCGGGGCGCCGTCGGAGGCCGAGCTCGCCCGCCGCAAGGAGGCCTACGACGACGCCATCAACTCGACCAGGGCGGCCGTCGACGAAGGCATCGTTCCCGGCGGCGGCGCAGCGCTGCTCCGTAGCATCGACGCAGTCCAGGCGGAGGCGGAGGCAGCGGATGGCGACGAACGAACCGGAGTGCTCATCGTCCGGGACTCCCTTCCCGTGCCGTGCCGTCAGCTCGCCGAGAACGCCGGCGTCGACCCCGGTGTCGTGGTGGAGCGGGTCCGGGCCGGAACCGGTTTCTTCGGGTTCGATGCCAGCACCAAGACCTACGTCGATCTCGACGATGTCGGGGTGCTCGATGCGACCAAGGTCGTACGTGCCGCGCTCGAGAACGCCGCGTCGGTTGCCGGCGTCTTGTTGCTCACCGAGGCCACGTTGATCGAGATCGACGAACCCGAGCCGATGCCGGCTGCGCCGCCCATGATGTGACGCGCCGCTGGGGCTTTCGACCCTTGTCGCCGCCGCCCATCGACACGACGATTACGACACGAGAGGGAGGTGCCCATGCCCGTCATCGGTCCGACCGAACAGACACCCGAGGTCGAGGCAGTCGTCTGGCGCAACGGCCACATCATCCATCGGCAGTTCTGCGACAGCGCCGAGGAGGTGGCGGACCTGGCCGATGCCTGGTCCGACCAGGCCGATGTCATCGTGACAGTGCGCGACGTCGGCGTCGACGAGCCGAGCGAGGAGGACCCGCCCCAGCACGAGATCGCGGACATGGAGCGAGGCACCGAGGTCTCGACCGAGCCGTGAATCGGCCCGAGCCGACGCCGAAGACTCCTCGGATCGGTTGGCTCGTCTGGTTGACCACCGGCGTGGTGTTGGTCGCCGTCTTCGCGACCATCGACGCTCCGAGAGACGTGGATCACGACTACGGCTATTCCGAGTTCCTCGCCCAGATCGACGCGGGCACGATCGCGACCGCCGACATCGAGTCCGACGGTGCCACATCCGGTGAGCTGACCGATGGCTCGTCCTACGAGACCCGGATACCCGTCGAGCTGTCGGGCGAAGAGCTCCTGGCCCGCCTCGAGGACGCAGGAGTCGAGATCGAGTCCAGTCCCACCGAGGAGTCCCTGACCTCGACGATTCTCGGCTGGATGCTCGCCTTGTTGCCGATCGCGATCCTGATCGGCTTCTTCGTGTGGATCGCCCGCCGGTCGGGTGGCGTCGCGAGCTCACTCTCCATGGGCCGTTCCAAGGCGAGCGTCTTCGACGCGGATCATCCGACGACGACCTTCGCCGATGTCGCCGGCTACGAGGCGGTGAAGGGCGAGATCCGGGAGATCGTCGATTTCCTGAGCGATCCCGAGCGATACCAGGTGGCCGGCGCGATCGCGCCTCGCGGCGTGTTGATGACAGGGCCACCGGGAACCGGCAAGACGCTGATGGCGCGAGCACTGGCCGGCGAGGTCGGCGTTCCGTTCTTGTCGGTCACAGGTTCGAGCTTCGTCGAGATGTTCGTCGGGGTCGGGGCGTCGCGGGTACGCGACCTCTTCGCCGAAGCCAAGAAGCTCGCACCGGCGATCATCTTCGTCGACGAGATCGATGCCATCGGTCAACGTCGCCACTCGGGCTCGATGCTGGCGAACGACGAACGCGAGCAGACGCTCAACCAGCTCCTCGCCGAGATGGACGGCTTCGACACGCGGGCCGGCATCATCGTCCTCGCCGCGACCAATCGGGCCGAGCTGCTCGACGCCGCCCTGCTCCGTCCGGGGCGATTCGATCGCCAGGTCACGATCCCGCTGCCCAACCAGACCGAACGCGACGCGATCCTGCGGGTTCACTGTCGGGGCAAGCGCATCGCCGACGACGACCATCTGTCGACCGTCGCCCGCCAGACCCCCGGCTTCAGCGGTGCGGACCTCGCGAATCTCGTCAACGAGGCCGCGATCCGGGCGGCACGGGACCAGCGCTCGACGATCTCCGACGACGACTTCGATGCCGCCTATGACCGCATTCTCCTCGGCCAACGCGATCGGTCACACGTCTTGTTGCCCGAGGAACGCAAGGCGGTTGCCGCCCACGAGGCCGGGCACGCGATCGTCGCGGCACTGAGCACCGCGGCCGACCCCGTTCACAAGGTGACGATCCTTCCGGCCGGCGACTCGCTCGGGAGCACCCAACAACTGCCCGAACACGACCGTCACCTCTACAGCGAGCAGTACCTGTACGACACGCTCGCGGTGCAGGTCGGCGGGCGAGCTGCGGAGCAGCTGCTGTTCGGAAGCGCGTCGACGGGTGCAGCCAACGATCTCGCGGTCGCCACGGCAATGGCGACGAAGATGGTCAAGGAATACGGGCTGTCGCCGCGGCTGGGACCGATCAGCTATCCCACGGGCGGCGCGATGCATCTCCCCGACGACCAGCCGCATCTCGGGCGGCCCTACGCCGAAGCGACGCAGCGGGTGGTCGACGAGGAGGTGTCCCGAATCCTCAACGATGCGCTGGACAGGGCCACGCGAACGCTCGAGGATGCTCGCCGCGAGCTCGAGGCGCTGACGGAGCTCCTCCTCCACGACGAGACGGTCGACGGCCCGACCGTCTACGGGCTGGTGAAGCGCCGCACACCGTCACCGCGGCCCCAGGTGCTCCAGGACGAGTCCCATCGCGAGGCCCGCACCACCGGGGCCGATCCCAGCACCACCGGGGCCGATCCCAGCACCACCGGGGCCGATCCCAGCACCACCGGGGCCGATCCCAGCACCACCGGGGCCGATGCCCGAGCGGTTCGGGGGTGAGCCGAGCACTCACGCTCGCGACACCCGGCCCGATCGGGTCGGCGCCGCTCCGGATGGCCGAGCGCCGAGCGCTCGTTCCCGGTCCCGACGAGCTCCTCGTGGCAGTGGGCGCCTGTGCCGTGTGCCGTACCGACCTCCAGCTCGTCGAGGGCGACCTCGAGCTCCACCGGCACCCGATCGTTCCCGGCCATCAGGTCGTCGGCGAAGTCGTGACCGCCGGCCCCCGAGCCCGCACGCGGGTCGGTGAGCGGGTGGGGGTCACCTGGCTCGCCGGTGTGTGCGGCCGCTGCGAATTCTGCACATCGGGCCGGGAGAACCTCTGCACCGCCGCCGCCTTCCACGGTTGGGATCGCGACGGCGGGTCCGCCGACCACATGCTCGTCCGCGACGACTTCGCCTTCGTGCTCCCCGCCGGGCGGACCGATGCCGAGGTCGCCCCGCTGCTGTGCGCGGGGGTGATCGGCCATCGGGCGCTGCGCATGACCGAGGTGGAACCGGGCAACCGGCTCGGTCTGTACGGTTTCGGGTCCTCGGCATCGCTCGTGCTCCAGCTCGCCATCGACCGCGGAATCGTCGTCCATGTCGCGACGAGGAACGACGGTGAGCGCCGACGAGCGCTGCGACTGGGCGCTTCGTCGGTCGGCGGGTACGACGAGACGCCACCCGAACCACTCCATGCAGCCATCACCTTCGCCCCCGTCGGACGGGTGGTCGTGCACGCGCTCGCCGCGTTGCGTCGCGGCGGCTCGGTGGTCGTCAACGCCATCCACCTCGACGAGGTCCCGGCGTTCGACTACGACCTGCTCTGGCACGAGCGATCGGTCCGCAGCGTGGCGAACGTGACACGCCGCGACATCACCGAGCTGTTGACGTTCGCAGCCAGGACGACGTTGGAGGTCGAGCAGAGGATCTACGGACTGGCCGATGCGAATCGGGCCCTCGCCGATCTCTCCGCGGGCGGCATCGGAGCGACCGCGGTCCTCGTCCCCTGAGCCGGCGGCATCGGATCGCGACGATCGGGACCTTCGCCTCGATCGCACGAACCCCACCTGAGCGACACTTCGAGGACGAAGAGGATCGTCAAGTGGAGGTCAGCGAGCATGCCAGTGCCCACCGACGCCAGCATCGAGGTGTCCCAGAAGGGTGACATCGGAGCCAGAGCGATCGAGACCCTGACCCAGAAGGTCGGCAACGTCGCAGATCGCTGTCGCGAACGGGTCGACAGGATCGAGATCCGCCTGACGCTCGAGCCGGACCCGGCACGCCAGCGGCCCGCCATTGCCGAGGCCACGCTCGATGTCGATGGCAAGCCGGTGCGAGCCCATGTCGCCGCCGAAACGGTCGACGAGGCGATCGACAGCCTCGTCGACCGACTCCGTCGCCGGGTCCAGCGCCACGAAGAACGACGCCACCGGCTCTCGGAGCGCCGGAACACCGGCGACTCCGGACCCGGGGCGTGGCGCCACGGCGATCTGGCGTCGGCCCGCCCCGAGTATCTGGTCGTTCCCTTCGACGAGCGAGAGGTGCGGCGCACCAAGACGTTCGCGCTCGAACCGATGTCGGTGGAGGAAGCCGCCTTCGACCTCGAGATCCTCGGGCACGAGTTCTACCTGTTCGTCGACGAAGCCAACGGGTGCGACAGCATCGTCCGCCGGAGGTCCGACGGAGCCATCGAGCTCATCACCAGCTGTCCGGACACCCCACGGGACCCCACGGGCGTCGGAACCGTCGCGGTGGGAACGGGCTCGGTGCCCCATCTCACGCTGACCGAGGCGAAGGAGCATCTCGAGGCCGGCGGCGGCCACTTCCTGTTCCACATGTCGGGCGACCCGGCCCGGGGCCGGGTGCTGTATCGGCGCTACGACGGCCACTACGGCCTCGTGACGGCCGAATGACCTTCGACTCTGGTCGTCACGGGCCCGAGATCCGAAGGTGAGCCCGATGCCAACTATCAGCGAACCTCGACTGTCGGTGGAGCTCGTGAGCGATCATCCGGGCCGGCGATTCGTCCGGATCGAGTACGAGCTCGAAGTCGACAGCACCGACCCGCTCATCGGCAGGGAACTGACCGAACACATCGTCGTACACGCCGTCGACGAACACGATGCACCGATCCTGCCGTCGCCGGGCCCGGTCGTGGTCCGGTCCGACCGGCTCGTCATCGAACCGGGCCGGCAGCCGAGGGCGACGGTGCAGGCGGTGCATCGCGTCGAGCTCGACGTGGAGCAGGATCAGTGGAGATCCGACCATGCTGGTGAGCCACTGCCGATCGCCGAGTGGCTCGATCACCTCGTCGCCGACATCTCCCTGTTGCTCGACGATGCGCCGGTGGCATCGGCGACTTCGCCCGTGCTCACCGGTTCATGGGGTCCGCTCGGCCCTGACTGACCGCATCACCCGCCGACTACGGCGAGCCGGGCGCGGTCGGCACGGCTCGCTCGTCGGCGATCTCGCCGACCAGCTCGGCCACGATGTCCTCGATGGTCACCAGCCCGAGGGTCCGTCCATCGTCGTCGGCCACGATTGCCAGCCATCGGCCCGTCGACTGCATGTCGTGCAGGAGCCGCTCGATTCGACACCCGGCCCCGCACCGCAGGACGTCGGTCATCAGCTGCGCCGCGGTCGATCGAGGCGACGTGCGGGCCGCCGCCGCCACATCTCGGAGCCTCACGACGCCGACGACGTCATCGAGCCCACCTCGGTACACGGGAAGTCGTCGATGCCCGAACGCGATCGCGCTGGCGAAGACCTCCACGACGCTCTGGCCGGCTTCGACCGCCGCGATGTGCTGACGGGGAACCATGACGTCGCCCACACACCTGTCGCCGAACTCGAACGAACGATCGACGAGGATCGCATCGGTCACGTCGATCTCTCCGGCCATCGCCGATTCCTTCGCCGACGACCGGATCTCCTCCTCGGTCAGCGCACCGAGCGTCGCCCCGCCTCCGGGCAGCTGGAGATCGGCGAGGCGGACGAGCCCGGCGACGACGGGGCGCCAGAACCCGACCACGAGCCGCAGCGCAGGCGTGGCCCGCCGCGCGAGACCGTACGGATGACGCACGGCCATCGTCTTGGGAATCGCCTCGGCGTAGACGAACAGCGCGACGGTCAACAGGATCGAGCCGAGGGTGACGCCGAGGCCCCCGAACCACCGCTGCGCCAAGAACGCGCCGATCGTTGCTGCCGCGACCTGGAGGAGCAGCACCACCAGCAGGATCGTGTTCAACACGACCGGGAGCTCGTCGAGCAGGGCCAGCAGCTGCCGGGAACGTCGATCGCCGGCAGTGGCGTCGACCAGCACCCTGCTCCGGCGCACCCGGATGAGCGCCACCTCGGCGACAGCCACGGCCGCGGCCCCCACGAAGCAGCAGGCGAGCGCCCCGAGGAGGATGACATCGAGCGCGTCCATGACCCCGCCCGGTGTCAGCCGCGCCGCTGACCGGCGTCGTCGGCCGGCGCCGCCGCCTCACCGGCGAGCTCGGCCACGATGTCGGCAACCTCGTTGTCGCTCACCTGCTCGAAGTCGTCGTACCACTCGCCGACCGACCCGAAGTAGGCCGGGGTCTGGAGGACGATCACCTCGTCGGCGACCGCACCGAGGTCCTCGACAGCGTCGGTGGGCGCCACCGGCACCGCCAGGATCACCTGCTCGGGCCCGAGGAGACGTAGCGCCTCGACCGCCGCCATGGCGGTGAAACCCGTCGCCATGCCGTCGTCGACCACGATCACTACCTTGCCGCCGACCGGAAGCATGGGCCGGCCTCGCCGGTAGGCCTCGACGCGCCGCTCGAGCTCGAGCCGCTCGACTGCTGCCGCATCGTCGATCGCGCGTTCGGTGATCCCCATGCCGTGGACCAGCGGCTCGTTCAGCACCCGGATGCCGTGTTCGGCCAGCGCGCCGAAGCCGAGCTCGGGATGTGACGGCACACCGAGCTTGCGGACCACGAGCACATCGAAGGGACACGACAACGCGCGAGCGACCTCGGCGCCGACCGGGACGCCACCGCGCGGCAGTGCGATCACGATGAGCTCGCCCGGTGTGCCGGCCAGACGATTGCCGAGGTGTTCGCCCGCCTCCCGTCGATTCCAGTATGGCGTCGCCGTCATGGCCGCGATCCTTCCGATCGTTCCCGGACCTGATCCGAGCGTCGCGTGCGCCGGGGCCCGGTCCAAGGGTCCTTGGTCCATCGCGTGCACGGCGGGCGGCCGGCGTCGATCACTCCCCGATTCGCCGGTTGTACTCGCCGATCGCTTCGTTCGCCGCTTCCACCATCTGCGCTTGGGTGGTCGCCGGATCGGTTCCCGCATACATCGCTTCGAGCCCGTCTTCGATCGCGTCGCGGAAGCCGAGGAAGTCGCCGATCACAGGACCGCCGCCACCGGCCAGCTCACCCGGTTGTCCGAGCTGGTCGAACGCGACCCGGTAGCCAGGCCGCTCGGCCCAGAGCGCTTGGAGGTCGGGGTCGCTCGTAGCCGAGATGCGCGTCGGGATGTACCCGGTCCCGGCCGCCCAGGCGACCTGTTGGGCCGGCTCGTTCAGCCAGGTCATGAAGTCCCACACCGCGGCCCGCTCGGCATCGCTCGTGTCGTCGGTCAGGTAGAGCGAGCCGCCCCCGACCGCGAGCGTCCCACCCGACAATCCGGGGAAGGGACCGACACGGAGATCGACGGTGGGCACCTGGTCGATCTGGTTGTAGATCTCGCCGAGGCTGGCCGACGAGGCGATCGTCATCGACGCGTCCCCGAAGGCGACGGCCAGGAACTTGCCGAGCGCGGCCTGTTCACCTCCGCGTCCGGTCGTCTGGAGGTGCCCGGCCTCTTCCATCCGGGCCAGGACCTCGAGAACATCCGTCACCGCGGTCGAGTCGAGCAGGGACCGTTCGGCCCGGCCGGATCGCCCGTTGTCGTTGTCGACGAGCGGAACTCCTGCCGTGTTCACCCACTGCTCGAACGGCCACGCATCGACGTCGAGCGCGAGCGCCGAGGGCACGACACCCGACGCGACGAGGGTGGTGCTGACCGCTTCCAGCTCGACGAGGGTGGCGGGCGGATCGTCGGGGTCGAGCCCGGCCGCGACGAAGTCGTTGCCGTCGTAGTAGAGGACGGGCGCGGCCAGCTGGAACGGCATGGTCACCAGCACGCCGTCGATGCGGTACTGGTCGAGCAACCACGGCGGATGGTCGCCGAGGCCGTGGTCGGCGGCCAGCACACAGTTCTCGACCGCCACGATGCTCTGGCTGTCGACCATCTGTTGCATGGAGGTCTCGTTGAGCTGGATCATCGACGGCCGGTCGCCGCCGCTGCGGAGCGTGCTGATGTACTTGTTGAAGTTGTCGCGGTATCCGCCCTGGTAGACCGGCGTCACGTGCACGCGATCCTGGCCGGCGTTGTAGGTCGCCACCAGGTCGTCGAGAACGACGCCCGTCGTCGCCGACATCGCGTGCCACAGCTCGATCTCCACTGCGGGCCCGGTTGGCCCGAGCGCGTCGACCGGGCACAGTGCCGCGGCCGCGCCGATCTCGTCGATCTCGTCGCTGCCGTCGACGGCGGCGGCCCCGTCGCCGGGCGCGTCGGGTTCGTCTGCGCCCCCGCACGAGGTTGCTGCGAGGAGTCCCGCGAGTCCCGCCACGAGGACACGTCGCCATGGGGCCGTTCGTCTCGGGGTCATCGGATCATCCCTTCACCGATCCTGCGGTCAGCCCGCGGATGAGCTGGCGCTCGAAGATCACCAGCAGCACGAAGATCGGAATCGTGGCGATGAGGGTCGCCGCCATGATCACCCCGACATCGGGGCCGGTTGCGCCGGCGAGCTGTTCGAGGCCGATCTGGACGGTTCGCCGGTCGGCGCTGTTGGTCACGAGCAGCGGCCAGAGGTACTGATTCCACGCGAGCAGGAACGAGAAGAGCGACAGTGCGGCAACCGTTGGCCGCACGAGCGGCAACGCGACGCTGCGCAGGAACCCGAGGTGGCCGTAGCCGTCGACGATCGCCGCGTCGCGGAGGTCGCGCGGGATCGAGAGGAAGGCCTGGCGCATGAGGAACATCCCGAGCGGGAAGGCCAGGAACGGCACGATGAGCGCCCAGTAGGTGTCGATCCCACCGAGGCGCTGGACTGTCTCGAAGTTGACCACCACCGTGACCTCGAACGGCACGATCAACGCGACGGAGAAGGCGACGAGGAGGGATCGCCGGCCGGTGAAGTCGAGGAAGGCGAAGGCGTAGCCGGCCAGCACCGACGTGGCGACCTGGCCGACGGTGATCGCAACCGACACGATGAGCGAGTTCAGGAGATATCGCCCCATCCGGGCGTCGGTCAGTGCGGTGGGCACGCTGTCGACGTTCACCCGGTCGGGGACCAATACGCCGAGATCGCCGAGCTCGGCCAGCGGCTTCTGGGCCACCATCACCGCCGCGTAGACAGGGAACAGGACGATCGCGGCGACGATGGTCAACAGCGCATAACGGCCGGCCAGCTTGGCGGCCGGCACCAACCTGGTGTGCAGCGGGACCGACCGCTCGGTCGGGGACGCGTCAGTCGCCATGGTGCACCCGCCGATCGAGCCAGCGGAACTGGACGACGCTCAGTGTGCCGACGATGAGGAACAACAGGACGGCTTCGACCGATGCGGCACCCTGGTCGAGCGGCATTCGCTCGACGATCGAGTAGACGATCACGTTGGTGGAGTCCTGCGGCCCGCCTTCGGTGAGGATGTCGATCTGGCCGAAGGACTCGAAGCTGACGATCGTCAGGATGATCGTGAGGAAGAGCAGCTGAGGGCCGAGCATCGGAACGGTGATCCGGAAGAACCGCGACACGCTGCCGTGCCCGTCGACGCGGGCGCTCTCGTACAAGACATCGGGAATGGACTGCATTGCGGCAACGGTGACCACGAACGCGAGCCCGAGGTTCTGCCAGACGGTGGTGAGCGACACGGCCACGAGCGCGGTGTCGGGATCGTTCAACACGTTGACCGGATCGCGCCCGATCGACTCGAGGAACTGGTTCAGGATTCCGGTCGACGGCTCCAACAAGATGAGCCAGAGCATCGACGCGACGGCGACCGACGTGGCGATCGTGCTGGCGAAGATCGTGCGGAAGACGCGGATTCCCCTGAGCTGTTGATTGGCGAGCGCGGCGAGCAACACCCCGAGGACCAGGGAGGTCGGCACCGTGAGCAACACGAACACCGAGGTCACCGAGATGCTGTTGCGGAACGAGTCGGAGGTCAGGACGTCCTGGTACTGATCGAGGCCGACCCACCGTGCGCTGCGTCCGAATGGGTCCTGGAGGAAGAACCCGAGCCACGCCGTCCGGACGAGAGGGTAGATCACGAAGACGCCGAGGATGAGCAGCGCCGGCAGGACGAGGACGGCGGCCAGCGGGGTGTCGCGCCGGAGCGCGTGGCTCACGGCCACGCGATCCGCTCCCCGCTCCCGGGGTCGAACCAGTGCAGCTGCTCGCAGTCGGGCCGGAGCCGCACCGACGTCCCCGGCGGCGGTGGATCGCGTCTTCGGTCGTTCCATCGCACCGCCGCGAAGTCCCCGGCTGCCGTCGTGCAGCCGACGAGGTGCTCGTGGCCGAGGTCCTCGAGCCAGTCGACGGTCGCGGCGACGCCATCGGCTCCGATCTGCACCGCCTCGGGCCGAACGCCCGCGACGACCTCGGTCCCGCCCGACCACACTGCCCGAAACGCGGCATCGGCGATCGGGAAACCGGCAACCTCCACCGAGTCGCCGTCGACGATCGTGGCCGGCCACAGGTTCATCGCGGGCGCCCCCACGAAACCGGCAACGAAGAGATTCGCAGGTGTGTCGTAGATCTCCGGGGGTGTGCCCAACTGCTGGAGCCGGCCGCGGTCGAGCACGCCGATGCGGTCGGCCATGGTCAGCGCTTCGACCTGGTCATGGGTGACGTAGACGATCGTCGCTCCGAGCTCGTGGTGGAGCTCGGCGAGATCGGCCCTGGTCTCGGTGCGCAGCTTGGCGTCGAGGTTCGAGAGGGGCTCGTCCATCAAGAAGACACTCGGCCGCCGCACGAGTGCCCGGGCGAGGGCGACCCGCTGGCGTTGCCCGCCCGAGAGCTGACCCGGCTTGCGGTCGAGCACGTCGACCAGCCCGAGCTGGCCGGCAACTCGTTCCGCTTCGGCGTCGCGGTCGTGACGGCCGACGCCCCGGGGCTTGAGCGGGAAGCCGATGTTTCGGCGGATCGACATGTGCGGATACAGCGCGTAGCTCTGGAAGACCATGGCGACGTCACGATCCTTGGCGTCCACCGTGTTCACCACGCGGCTCCCGATCCGTACGAGCCCGCGGTCGGGCCGTTCGAGCCCGGCGATCAGCCGGAGCACCGTCGACTTCCCGCATCCCGACGGCCCGAGCAGCACCATGAGCTCGCCGTCGTCGATCTCGAGGGTCAGGTCGTCCACCGCGACGGTCGCAGGATCGAATCGTTTCGTCACCGAATCGAGCTCTACTGCCGCCATGGCGTTCCCTGGGTTGGCCGAGACGCGAGTCGAGCTGATCGTCCCGGGACACCTGTCCGGTGGCCAGTGCCGAAGGTCACCTCCATACATCCGGACGCGCACTCCGGGAGTGACCTTCGGCTCTGGGCCGGGTCGTCGGTCGTCGATACGGTCGCGCCGTCGGGATTCCGAGGAGGCAATCGCATGATCTACGAAGAGGTCGTCGTCTTGGCGATGCCATTCGACCAGGCGCTCGAACGGGTGAAGTGGGCGCTGGCCGAAGAGGGCTTCGGAACCCTCACCGAGATCGACCTCCAGGCCACCTTCGAGGCGAAGATCGGCAAACGAATCGACCGCTACGTCATCCTCGGCGCGTGCAACCCGCACCTGGCCGCCCGGGCGCTCGACGCCGAACCCCAGCTCGGGGTGCTCTTGCCGTGCAATGTCGTCGTGCGCGAGACCGACGGCGGCGTCACCGTCGAGGCCATGGACCCGGGGATGATGGCCACACTGGTGGAACGCGACGAGATCCAGCCGATCGCCGACGATGCCAGACGGCACATCGGAAACGCTCTCGCCGCCCTCACGACGCCGACGTGAATGCCGGCGCCGGCGGTCAGTCGGCGGCGGTCAGGATGACGTCGAGCAGGTCGCGGATCGAGACGATCGCGAGTGCGCCCGCGTCGCTTCGCACGAGGACGTGGCGGATGCGAGCCTGCTGCATCAGCTCGGCCACGTCGGCGATCGACGAGTCGGGTGCAACGTCCAACACCTCACGCGTCATCACATCGGTGGCCCACTCACTGTCGGGATCGGCGCCCGTCGCGAGGGCATGGACGACATCACGTTCGGTCACGATCGCGAGCTCTCCGGTCCGGCGTTCGACCAACAACGCGCTGCAGTCCGCGTCGAGCATCTTCTGGGCGACCATCCGCAGCGTGTCGCTGCCGGTCGCCATCGCCGGATCGTGGGCTGCGATCGACCGCACCGGCTCGTCGAGAGCACTCAGCTGCTTCATGGCCCTCAACCTACGCGTAGATTCGACGTCGCACCCGGGTCGAACGTCCCAGATCGTGCCAGGAGCGCATCCACGGGTCCTAAGCCCCTAACGAGCGGGAACGGTGTGCCATAGGTTCGCTCCATGGTGCAGGTCCTGGGGGCCGGTGGGCTCGACGAAATCGTCCGGGCCCTCCGCGCCCAGGGGCGAACGGTTGTCGGCCCGGTCGTCCGCGACGGAGTCATCACCCACGACGTGATCGACTCGGCCGCCGACCTCCCGAGGGGCTGGACCGAGGAGCAGGATGCCGGCCGCTACCAGCTCGCCCCGACCGGAACCGACGAGATCTTCGCGTTCTCGAGCCCGTCGACGTCGTGGAAGCGCTACCTGTATCCCGAGCGCACCCTGTTGATACGGGCCCGGCGCCGCCGTGATGTCGTCGAGATCCACGAACCCGAACCCGAGGCTCCGCCCATGGCATTCCTCGGCGTCCGGTCGTGTGACCTCGCGGCGCTCGATGTCCTCGACCGCGTGTTCCTCGACCCCGATGCGACCGATCCGACGTATGCAGCTCGGCGGGGCGACGTGTTCATCGTGGCGGTCGCGTGCAGTTTCCCCGGCAACACCTGTTTCTGCTCGTCCATGGACACGGGTCCCACGCCGCGATCCGGCTTCGACCTGGCGATCCGCGAACTGCACGACGGAGCCAGCCACGACCTGCTCGTCGAGGCGGGCAGCACGCGTGGCGCCGCGTTGTTGGCCGAGGTCGAATCGCGCGCAGCCTCCGACACCGACGTGGCGCGAGCCGGGGACTCACACGATCGAGCCGTGGCGGGGATGGGGCGACGGCTCCGATCCGACGATATCCAGCGGGCTGCCCTCGATCCGGACCACCCTCGTTGGGACGATGTCGCCCAGCGATGTCTCGCCTGCGCGAACTGCACCATGGTCTGCCCGACCTGCTTCTGCAGCGCGACCGAGGACTCCACCGACCTGACCGGTACCGAGAGCGAGCGATGGCGGGTATGGGACTCGTGCTTCACGCTCGACTTCACCCATCTGCACGGTGGGTCGGTTCGATCCAGCACCAGGTCCAGGTACCGCCAGTGGCTGCTCCACAAGCTGGTCACATGGCACGACCAGTTCGACGCGTCCGGCTGCGTCGGCTGTGGGCGCTGCATCACATGGTGTCCGGTCGGCATCGACCTCACGGAGGAGGTCGCGGCGCTGGCCCGGTCCGACGAGTCCGTTCCCCGCGAAGGAGCAGCCCCATGAAATCGATCTCAGACCTGTTGGGGAGCCATGCCTTCTTCGAGGGGTTGGCGCCCGACGCCATCGACCTGATCTCGGGTTGTGGCCAGAACGTCCACTTCGAGCCGGACGCCTCGATCATCAGCGAGAACGATCCGGCCGACGTCTTCTACGTACTCAGAACCGGCCGGGCCGCGATCGAGATCGCCACGCCGCGACAGGGGCAGCTGACGATCGAGACCGTCGGACCGGGCGAGGTGCTCGGTGTGTCGTGGCTGTTGCCCCCGTACCGCTGGACATTCGACGTCCGCGCGGTCGAACCGACCAGCGCGATCGCGCTCGACGCCGCATGTCTTCGGGGCAAGTGCGACGACGATCCCGCATTCGGATACGAGATGTACAAACGTTTCGCCGGCCTCGTCAGGGACCGGCTCCAGGCCACTCGACTCCAGCTCGTCGACCTGTACGGCAACGATGCGTCCTGAAGCGACGCTCGCCCCCGCACCGGGTCCGATGACGCCCCGCCCCTATCGCGTCGTGTCGCGTCGAGACGACCTGATCGACACCGTCACGCTGGAGCTGGCGCCGGTCGGCGACGCCTGCCCGGCGCCGATGGCGGGCCAGTTCAACATGTTGTGGGCGTTCGGCGTCGGCGAGGCACCGATCTCGGTGGCGGGATTCGACGACGGCGTGCTCATCCACACGATTCGCCGGGTCGGCGCCGTGACCGCGGCCTTGTGCGCGAGCGTCGACGGCGACCAGATCGGCCTGCGGGGCCCGTTCGGGACGGGCTGGGACCTGCCCCGCGCCACGGGCGGCGACGTCCTCGTCGTGGCCGGAGGGCTGGGGCTCGCGCCGGTTCGCCCCATCATCACCGACCTGCTCGCGAACCGTGCTGACTTCGGTCGGGCGGTCCTGCTCGTCGGCGCCCGCACGCCCGATGCGCTGCTGTATCGAGACGAGCTCGAGGGCTGGCGGGGCCGACTCGACCTCGACGTCGAGGTCACCGTCGACGCGGCATCGCCGGCCTGGCGGGGTGATGTCGGCGTGGTGACCCGGTTGATCGAACGGGCGCCCGTCGACCCGGCCAACACCACCGCGTTCGTGTGCGGCCCCGAGGTCATGATGCGCTTCGCCGCCCAGGCCGTACTCGACCGTGGCGTCCCCGCGACACACGTGGTGCTGTCGCTGGAACGGAACATGCACTGCGCCATCGGCCACTGCGGGCACTGCCAGCTCGGACCGATGTTCGTGTGCAAGGACGGCCCGGTGGTCGGCTGGACCGACGTCGAGGCACTGTTGAGGATTCGGGAACGATGAGCCGCGACGAGAAACCTTCCCTGGCCGTCTGGAAGTTCGCGAGCTGCGACGGGTGCCAGCTGACCCTCCTCGACTGTGAGGACGAGCTGCTGGCCGTCGCCGAGCGCCTCGAGCTCGCGTACTTCCTCGAAGCCTCCAGCGCAGTCGTGGCCGGACCCTACGACGTGTCGCTGGTCGAGGGATCGATCACGACGCCCGACGACGTCGAACGCATCCAGGAGGTCCGCCGTCAGTCCCGGTTCCTCGTCACGATCGGTGCCTGTGCGACCGCCGGTGGCATCCAAGCACTCCGCAACTTCGGCGACGTCCAGGAGCTGATGCGCATCGTCTATGCGACTCCCTCGTTCTTGTCGACGTTGGAGACGTCGACCCCCATCTCGGACCACGTACCTGTCGACTTCGAGCTCCGCGGCTGCCCGATCGACCGGCACCAGCTCCTCGAGGTGATCAGTGCGTACCTGGCCGGTCGCGCACCGGTGATCGCGTCGCACAGCGTCTGTATCGAGTGCAAGCAGAAGACCAACGTGTGCGTCCTCGTCGCACACGGCACCGCCTGTCTCGGTCCGGTGACCCACGCTGGGTGCGGCGCGCTGTGCCCCACGTTCCACCGCGGCTGTTACGGGTGCTTCGGGCCGGCCGAGACCGCGAACACCGGTTCGATGGCGACTGCGCTGGCAGCCCAGGGCATGGGCGATCAGGAGATGGATCGGCTCTTCCACACCTTCAATGCCTGGTCCGAACCGTTCCGATCGGCACCGGTGCCCGTCGATCCCCCGAAACGGAGAGGCCGATGACGCACCGCGCGACCGGCAGCAGGGCGCTGAGCACGGGGGCGCTCGCCCGCGTCGAGGGCGAGGGGGCAATGCACGTCGAGATCCGCGACGGTCGGCTCGTCAACGTCGAGCTCAACATCTACGAGCCGCCTCGATTCTTCGAGGCGTTCCTCCGAGGTCGCGGGTACGCGGAACCCGTCGACATCACGGCCCGAATCTGTGGCATCTGTCCCGTCGCCTACCAGATGAGCGCATGCGCGGCCATCGAGGACGCGATGGGTGTGATCGTCGACGGGCCGCGCCGCGAGCTGCGTCGGCTCCTGTACTGCGGTGAGTGGATCGAGAGCCACACGCTGCACATCCACTTCCTGCACGCTCCCGACTTCCTCGGGTACGACAGCGCGGTCGAGATGGCCGCAGCACATCGTGGCGTGGTCGAGCGGGGCCTCGAGGTGAAGAAGATCGGCAACGAGATCCTCGAGACGATCGGCGGCAGGGCCATCC
>JAOTZB010000233.1 GCA_029861625.1 Acidimicrobiia bacterium | reverse complement strand
ACATGGCGCGTGTCGAGCGGCATCTTCGTCGGCGCCTTCCTGGCCGACGGCGGCTTCATCGCCGGTGGTGACGCCGAGTCGGTCGAGCTCGCGCTGTTGGCGTTCGGCGGGCTGATCGCATCGCTGCTGGTGGCCACCACGACCGTGCTCACGACCATCGTCAGCCAGCGGGCCGAGGGCATGACGCTCGATCGCATTCCGCTCTTCAGCTGGTCGATGCTCGTCGCCGGCGCGATGTGGTTGTTCACCTTGCCGGTCCTCATCGCCGACATCGCGCTGTCATGGGTCGATCTCCGGGGCGAGACAGCGCTCTTCTTCGACCCGGGCGTCGACGGCTTCGGGAGCTACCCCTATCTCTCCTGGGTGCTCGACCAGCCGCAGGTCTTCGCCTTCGCGATCCCCATCGTCGGCGTCGTGGCCGAGCTGGTGCCCATCGCGGCCGCCCGCCGCCAGGCACTCAACGGCCTCATGATGGGCGCCATCGCCGCGTTGGGCCTCCTCACCTTCGGTGCGTATGCGCAGCCCGTGTTCAACGCCACCGTCGCTTCCGAACCGGTCTACATCGTGCAGATGATGCTGTTGGTGCTACCCATCGTCATCATGGCCGGTGGCTGGGCGTTCACGCTCAGGGGCGGGGCCCCGATGGCCTCGTTGCCGCTGGGCATCGCCGGCGGTGCGCTGGTGATGCTGATCGCCGCGGCCGGCGTGGCCGCGCTCCGAGTCCTCGGCGGATTGGTCGGCGGACTCTCCGAGCTCGACGACTGGGGCTGGGTCGACGACTTCCGCGAACCGTTCGACGACCTGGCCGGAACAGCCATCGTCGCGTCGCTGTTCTACTACGTCGTCTTCGCCGGTCTGATCGCCGCGGTCGCCGGGCTCCGGCACTGGGGTCCGAAGATGTTCGGGCGCAGGCTCAACCCCGCCCTGGGTTCGCTCGCCGGGCTCGCGCTCATCGGTGGCACGGTGCTGGCGGCCCTGCCCGAGGCCGTCAACGGATTCCTCGACGAGCCCGACTTCTTGGCCAGCGGCACCGTCGACGACGGTGTCGAGGTCATGAACCTCATCAGCGCGATCGGGCTCGTCATCGTGCTGCTCGGCGTCGTATTGCTCCTCGTCGACGTGTTCTCCAGCATCGTGCTCGGCCGGGGCGACCTTGCCGGCGACGATCCCTGGGGCGGACAGACCCTCGAGTGGGCGACGACGTCACCGCCGCCCGCAACCAACTTCGACTCGGCCCCGAAGGTGTCCAGCGAACGACCGCTGCTCGACGCTGACGACACCGGCGACGCCGATGTCGACGACACCGACGCTGACGACACCAACTCTGACGACACCGTCGATGATGGAGCCTCGTGATGGCCATCGCGACGAGTAGCAGACCGCCCTCGGCGATTCTGCCCCGGGCCCGCACCGTCCAGGTCGGGACGGCGTTCGCGGTCGGCGCGACGCTCATGTACTTCGGTGCCCTCATCGGTATCTATCTCGACCAGCGCCAGGCGTTCGCGGGCACGGCCGGCGGCTGGATTCCCGACGAGGTCGACGTGCAGCTCACCGCGCCGTCGATCATCCTCTGGACGTTCTTCCTGACGGTGCCCATCGCCCAGTGGGCCGTCTACAGCATCGGCCGCGACGATCGCAAACACGCCTACCTGGCATTCGGGCTCACGATCCTCCTCGGGTTGATGACCATCAACCAGGCGGCGTTCAACTTCGACGCCATGGGTCTGGTCGCCGATCGATCCCGGGCGGAGACACTCATCTTCCTCGTGGCCGGTTCCCACATCGCCATCACCATCATCGGGCTGTTGTTCTTCTTGTTCACGGGCTTCCGGGCCCTGGCCGGACAGTTCAGTCACCGCTACACCGACGCCGTCGCCGCTGCGGCGATGTACTGGTATGTCGTGGTGTTCTTGTACTTCGTCATCTGGCTCCTGATCTACGTCACCAAGTAACGGGAACGATGTTCACTACCGGATTCAAGCTTTTCTTCGGATTCGCAATCGCCGCTCTGGTCGGTGCCGCGTTCTACGGCGTCGCCAGTGGCAATCTCGACGGCAAGGACTACGTCGGGTTCGTCGACCCGGCCGCCTTCATCGGTGTGATCACCCTCGGCTGGAAGGGCGGAATCGGCGATCACGTCGGGTACGTGATCCTCGTCTTCTTCATGCTGGCCGCCGGCTTCATCGGGTTGACCCTGATGACCTTCCGGGATGCCGATCCCGAAGAGGTCGCGAAGCTCACCGAGGCGGGTGAGATCCCGGCGGCGGCCGGCCCGACGCAACCGAACATGTGGCCGGCGGTCGGCGGGTTCTCCGTCGGCGTCGTGATGTTCGGACTCGTGACCCATGCAGCGATCTTCATCCTCGGCCTCGTGTTGTTGGGCATGACCGCGATGGAGTGGATGATCTCGGCGTGGGCGGATCGCGCCACCGGCGACCCGGCCGTGAATCGCGAGCTGCGCACCCGCATCATGGCGCCGTTCGAGGTCCCGATTCTCGGCGCGGCCGGCATCGCCATCCTCGTCCTGAGCGCGTCGCGTGTCTTCCTGGCCGTAAGCGAGGCGAATGCCGTGTGGCTGGCCGTCGGAGTCGCCGCGGTCATCATGGTCGGCGCCATCACGGTCGCGTCGGTCGAGTCGACCAACAAGTCGATGGTCACGCTCATGATCGCCATCGGAGCGCTGGCGATCATCTCGGCGGGCATCGTCAGCGCAGCCGTCGGCCAGCGCTCATTCGAGCACGAGGAAGATCACAGCGAAGAGCTCGAGGAAAATGGAGCGGTCGTGTTCGAGGTCGGCCCGTGAACGACTTGGCGAACACTCGTCGCGTCGCCCACCATGGTCGCGATGCTGCGCCCGGAGGACGCCCGATGAGCGCGGCTCGGCGGAGGCCGGGATGGGCCCGGCTCGGCATTCTCGTCGCAGCGCTCGCGTTGTTGGCCACCGCCTGTGGCGACAAGCCGCTCGACACGATGGATCCCGCCGGACCGGAAGCTCAGAGCATCAAAGATCTCATCGTCCCGATCTTCATCATCGCCGGCATCGTGTTCGTCCTGGTCCAGGGTGCAGTGATCGCCCTCTGGTGGAAGTTCCGGGTCGACGAGCCCGAAGACCCAGCCGATGAGCGTCCCGGGACCTATGCCGACGACGAGTTCCCCGACCAGGTCCACGGCAACCTCAACCTCGAGATCGCATGGACGATCATTCCCACGGTCCTCCTCGCGGTCATCTCGGTCTTCACCCTCATCACCCTCTTCGATCTCGACGGCGTCGACGCGGCCGACGACGACCTGAGGATCACCGTCGTCGGACAGCAATGGTGGTGGGAGTTCCAGTACCACCTCGACGGCAACACCGACACGCCGCCCGACTTCGTGACCGCCAACGAGATGGTCATACCCGTCGACCAGCAGGTCCCGCTGCTCATCACCTCGCGCGACGTCATCCACTCGTTCTGGATCCCGCGTCTGAACGGCAAACAGGACGCCGTACCCGGAAGTGAGTTCGAATGGGTCGTCGAGGCGTCCGAGATCGGTGACTTCGCCGGTCAGTGCACAGAGTTCTGCGGTCTCTCCCACGGGTACATGCGCATGTTCACCAATGCAGTCGAACCCGCCGAGTTCGAGGCATGGGCCGCCGAGCAGGTGCAGTCGGCGCCGCTGCTCGACGAAGCCGACGAGGGTTTCGAGGGCCAGCAGGTCTTCCTCGCGAATTGTGCGAGCTGCCACATCATCACGGGCGTGACGTCGCATGTCGACGCCGACGGCGACAACCTCGCCGATGTCGACACCTGGGACGTCTACGACGGCGCGAACAAGATCGTCGACCCGGCCATCCTCACCGCCGGCGTGGCACCGAACCTCACGCATCTGATGTCCCGCAACACCTACGCGGGTTCGTTCTTCGACCTGTACGACGACGACGGCAACGTCAATCGGGCCGAGCTCGAGGAATGGGTGTTCAATGCGCCCGAGCAGAAGCCGAACAATCCCGAGAATCGCCAGGGCATGACCTCGTTCGTCGGCGTGCTGACAGCCGAGCAGCTCGACGATGTCGTCGACTACCTGGAGACGCTCGAATGACGATGACCGCACACCGCGCCTGCACTCGGAGTGAGTCCTGATGGCCATCACCGAAGAACCTCCTCTCGAGCTCACCACCGGTAGCGCGCCGGCCATCGCCGATCGTCCGCTCGGTGTGCTGACCCGTCCGCAGGGCAGCGTCGGATGGCGAAGCTGGCTGTTCACCGTCGACCACAAGCGGATCGGCATCATGTACGGCGCGGCCGCGCTGGTGTTCTTCGTGATCGGTGGCATCGAGGCACTGTTCATCCGGCTCCAGCTCGCCCAGCCCAACGGCACCGTGCTCGGCGCCGATCTGTACAACCAGGTCTTCACGATGCACGGCGTGACGATGATCTTCCTGGTGGCGATGCCGCTCGGGGCGGCGTTCGCGAACTACCTGATCCCGATCCAGATCGGCGCACGCGACGTGGCCTTCCCCCGCCTCAACGCGTTCAGCTTCTGGTGTTTCCTGGGCGGCGCCATATTCATCAACACCTCGTGGGTGCTGGGCGGTGCCCCCGACGGCGGCTGGTTCGCCTACGCGCCGAACACGGGCGTGCTGTTCTCGCCGACGAACGGGCTCGACTTCTTCGCCATCGGTCTGCAGATCACAGGTATCGCATCGCTCGTGTCGGCGATCAACCTCATCGTCACCGTCGTGAACCTCCGCGCGCCCGGCATGACCTGGTTCAAGATGCCGGTGTTCACCTGGATGATGCTCGTCGTTCAGGTTCTGTTGTTGTTCGCGATTCCCGTGATCACCGTGGCGCTGGTCCTGTTGATCTTCGACCGGCTCTACGACGCGAACTTCTTCAACGTGGCCGAGGGCGCCGATCCGCTGCTCTGGGAGCATCTGTTCTGGATCTTCGGTCACCCCGAGGTCTACATCCTCATACTCCCGGCCTTCGGTGTGATCTCGGAGATCATCCCGGTGTTCTCCCGCAAGCCCATCTTCGGGTATCCGTTCATGGTCTTTTCGGGGATCGCCATCGGCTTCATGGGCTGGGGGGTGTGGGCCCACCACATGTTCGCATCGGGCATCGGCCCCATCTCGGTCGCGGCCTTCTCGATCTCGACCATGTTCATCGCCGTCCCCACCGGCGTGAAGATCCTCAACTGGCTCGCGACGATGTACGGCGGTCGACTGAGATTCACCACGCCGATGCTGTTCGCAGTCGGCGTGGTCAGCATGTTCACCATCGGCGGGCTCTCGGGTGTCACCCACGCCGTGTCGCCGGCCGATACGCAACAGACCGACACCTACTACATCGTCGCCCACTTCCACTACGTCATCTTCGGCGGCGTCATCCTCGGGCTGTTCGGCGGCATGTACTTCTGGTGGCCGAAGGTGTTCGGCCACATGCTGAACGAGAAGTGGGGCAAGCTCAACTTCTGGACGATGCTGATCGGCTTCAACCTGACCTTTGGACCGATGCACCTGCTCGGCCTCCAGGGAATGAGCCGACGCATCCAGACCTACTCGTCGGGACAGGGTTTCGACTTCTGGAACCTGGTCTCGACGATCGGTTCGTTCGTCATCGCGTTGTCCGTGCTGATCTTCGTGATGAACATATGGCTGAGCAAGCGGAACGCACCGAACCTGCCGCCGCCCGGCCCCGACCCGTGGGACGGCCGGAGCCTCGAGTGGAGCACGGCATCGCCGACACCCGAGCACAACTTCGACTACGTGCCCGACATCGAGAGCCTCGACGACTTCTGGCATCGCAAGTGGGGTGAGGACGAGAACGGTCGCATCGTCCGGCTGGCGTCGGCTGCCGAGATCGCCCAGGACGGCAGCCGAACCGGCGTCCACCTCCCGTCACCGTCGTACTGGCCGATCGTGGCCGCGACCGGTCTTCCCCTCATCGGCTACGGCCTCATCTTCAACCTGTGGCTGTCTGCGCTCGGTGGCGCCGTGCTGCTCGGTGCGATCTACGGCTGGATCATGGAACCCGCCGACGACCCCGATGCCGGACACGGCCACGGCGACGAGCACGACGACGAGCACGGAGACGACGGCCCCGACGACGAGGCGCCCGCCGCCGAGACCGAGGAGGTCGCTCCCGTTGGCTGACACCGCGATCGCCGCCCCCGCACCGACCA
>JAOTZB010000232.1 GCA_029861625.1 Acidimicrobiia bacterium | reverse complement strand
GAAGCAGCGATAGGTCATGAGCTTCCCTTCAGCCGGCCTTGGGCACGTCCTCGTGCTCGAGCGAGAAGTCACCGTACTCCTCGGCGGTGTCGGTCCAGTCTTCGAACTGGATCACGCCGATCTCGGTGAAGCGCTCCCGCAGCCAGCCGTCGCCCGCGTCGAGCAGGCCCAGCTTCTTGATGTTCGGCACGATCTTGGAGAACAGCATCGCCTGGAAGATCTTCTGCTCTTCGGGCAGGTCGAGGATGCGATCAACCATGGGTTTGATGGGCACTCCCATGCGTTCCCACACCTCTTGTTGCAGGAATCGGTCGCGCATACGCACCGCGGCTTCGAAGGCGAACTCCTGGCGCTCGCGCAGCTCGGCCGCGCTCAGCTCGCTGTACACCTCCTGCAACGACAACACCCCGAAGGCCACGTGGCGGGCTTCGTCGCTCATCACGTAGCGCAGCAGCTTCTTGAGCAGCGGCTCCTCGGTGAGCCCGTGCATGAACCCGAAGGCGGCCAGGGCCAGGCCCTCGACCATGATCTGCATGCCCAGGTAGGTCATGTCCCAGCGGCTGTCGTTGATGATGTCGTCGAGCAGCAGACGCAGGTGCGGATTGATGGGATAGGTGTTCTCGACCTTTTCGTCGAGGTACTTGGCGAACACTTCGACGTGGCGAGCCTCGTCCATGACCTGGGTGCTGGCGTAGAGCTTGGCGTCGTAGAACGGCACCGTCTCGACGATCTTGGCCGTGCACAGCAGTGCGCCCTGCTCACCATGCAAGAACTGGCTCAGCCGCCAGCTGAACGACTCGTAGCTGAACTCGCGCATCTCCTTGTCGCCCCATCCGTAGATCGGCGAGTCGGGATCAGTGGTCCAGCCCGTCTCGGGGCCGAGCTCGGTCATGATCGAGAACGCCTCGTAGGGATCGACCTCGGTGCTCCAGTCGAGATCCGTCTCGACGTTCCACTGCGACGTCTTGGCCTTCTCGTACAGCTTCTCGAGCTTGGGTCGTTCGCCCTTCTCGTAGTTCCAGGTGAAGATCGCGTCGGCGGTGTCAGCCACCACGTGCTCGACGGCGTCGACGTCGGTGTTGGCCGCGCAGATGTCGATGATGGCGTCGACATCGTTGACGCCGCTGCGTCCGAGGATGTCGGAGTCGCTCGAGTGCCCGTCGGTCACGGTCATGGTCTCAGGTGCCTTTCCTTGCTGGCGGATCAGGGTCGGAGGGATCGGTGGGAGCGGCGGCGGCGATTACCCGTTCGAGCACCACGGCCCAGTCCTCGCCATCGGGCATCGACATGCCGAGCGATGCCGCCATGTGCATGCCCAACCCGAGCGCGGTGCAGAAGCGAACCACCGCGTCGACGGGTAGGTCATCGGCGAAGATGCCGGCCACCTGGCCTGCAGTGATGAGCTCGGTGAGGCGAGCGTCGTCCTGGTCGAACAACGACCGAAGACTGTCCGCCACCTCGGGCTCGCGTCGCGATGCGGCGAAGACCTCGATGAGCAGGCCGCTGCTGATGCGGTTGCCGTCGACCAGGCGGGTTCCGAGGTGCGCGAGGAACTCGGCCGGCGCGTCGGTGCGGGCCGGACCCGAGATCAGCTCGTGGATCTCATTGGGCGCATAGTGCTCGATGGCGTCGAGCAGCAACTGGGCCTTGCCGGTGTATCGGCTGTAGATGGCGCCGGTGGTGAGGCCGGCCCGGCGAGCGATCTCGGCCACGCCGGCGCCGTCGTAGCCCCGCTCGGCGAAGACCTCGACGGCGGCCGCGAGCAACTCGGCCTTGGTCTTGTCCACCGGCTCGGGTGTCGTCTCGTCGGCCGGTGACTGTCGGCCCACCATGCTCACGTCGCTGATGATAATGACTATTATCGGATCGGCAAGTGACAGCCGTCACGCCTCGAGCCCGCGCTGGCGCCGACGCGGGCGCTACAGGAGGCTCGAGAGGGCCACGCCGGGTCGGGCCCCGACGTGAGAGATGACTTCGGAGGCGGCGGCGCTGCCCAGCTCGCCGCAGCGCTCGGGTGACAGCCCAGCCGCCAGGCCGTAGAGGAACCCCGATGCGTAGAGATCACCGGCCCCAGTCGTATCGACCAGCTCAGCGACACCAACGGCGGGGATGTCGGCGATGATCCCGTCGCTGAACACCCGGCTGCCCTTGGCGCTGCGGGTCACCGCGACCGTCGGGCAGAGTGTGCCCAGACGGTCGATGGCGCGCTCGGTGTCCTCGGTCTCGAACAGCGAACACACCTCGTCCTCGTTGGCGAACACCAGGTCGACCTGATCGCTGAGCAGATCGAGCCACTCATCGCGGTGACGGTCGACGCAGAAGCCGTCGGAGAGCGTGAGCGACACGACCGCACCGTTGTCACGACCGATGCCCATCGCCTTGCGGATGGCCGCCTTGGCCAGGTCGGTGTCCCACAGATATCCCTCGCAGTACACGATGTCGGCCGAGGCCACCACGGCCTCGTCGACGTCGTCGGGTTCGAGCACCGACGAGATGCCGAGGAACGTGTTCATGGTGCGCTCGGCGTCGGGCGTCACCTGAATGAGGCACCGGGCGGTGGCCATGCCGTCGCCGGCGGCGGGCACGTCGAAGTCGACGCCCGCAGCCCGTATGTCGTGACCGAACACGGCCCCCAGCTGATCGTCGCGGACCTTTCCGATGTAGCCGGACCGGGCCCCGAACGACGCCACACCCACCATGGTGTTGGCCGCAGAGCCGCCCGACACCTCGACCGCCGGCGGCATGGCCGCGTACAGGGCATCGGCCCGATCGGCGTCGATGAGCGTCATGGCCCCCTTGATCAGGCCGTGTTGTTCGATGAACGCTTCGTCGACAGTGGCGATCACATCGACGATGGCGTTGCCGACGCCGACGACGGCGAGCGGGTCTGAGGGCACGGGTGTCTCCCAACTGGTGGCCGCGCAGGGTTCACCAGTCTGGACCCGTCATGGCGTGAGCACAAAGGCCCCGCCCGTCCCGCCTCGAGATGCGCGGCGAACCCGCGTGGTGGCGCTCAGTTGCGCCAGGTGATGTCGGGCCGGTCGATGTCCTCGGCCCGCCGTCCTTGCTCGATGGCGGCGACGAAGTCCTCGTCGCTCACCTCGAGGTCGCTCTCGAACCCCGACCAGTCCGCCCTGGAGGCGTCCCATCGGTCCCGCGTGTTCATGAAGAGGCCCATCGTGTACTCCGCACTTCGTTGCCTGACCTGTATTCCAGCAGATCAGTCCATGTCGATGGTGTGGCACCGATGTCGGTTGTGTTGCAGTTCTCGCGCCCTCCCGCTCCCCTACTCGCGCCCTTCGGGCGCTCCTGACGGGGCTGCGGCGGAGCCGCCGACCGAACTGGCGATGTTGTGAGCGTCAGCGAGCAATCCGAAGGGTTCCCGGAGCGCGGGACGAGTGAGGAGCGAAGCGACACCGCCGAAGGGTGGCGAGAGACACAGCCGGCCGTTGCGGCCAAGTACCATCCGACGCCGTGTCCGACGACATCCGCCTTCCCCGCGACGTCCAGCCCCGGCACTACCGGCTGATCCTCGAACCCGACCTCGACGAGCACCGCTTCGTGGGACACGTCACCATCGACGCCGAGGTGCTCGAGGCCACCGATCGGATCGTCGTCAACGCGACCGAGCTCGAGATCGACTGGGCCGTCGTGACCGCCGGCGCCACCACCCACCGGAACCCGGGCATCGAGCTCGACGAGGACGCCGAGCGGCTGGTGCTGAGTCTGCCCGAGCGCCTCGAGAAGGGGTCGGCGGTGATCGAGATCTCGTTCCGAGGGTCGCTCAACGATCAGCTTCGTGGGTTCTATCGCAGCACCTACACCGACGAGCACGGCACCGACCACACGATCGCCACCACCCAGTTCCAGTCCACCGACGCCCGACGGGCCTTCCCGTGCTGGGACGAACCCGACCGCAAGGCCGCCTTCGCCGTCACCCTCGTGGTCGATCCCGACCATCTCGCCATCTCCAACTCGACCGAGGTCGGCCGTGAGTCACTGGCCGACGGGCGGGTGGCCGTGCACTTCGCCGACACCATCCCGATGTCGACCTACCTGGTGGCCTTCGTCGTCGGGCCCCTCGACGTCACCGATCCGGTGACGGCCGGGGGGACGCAGATCCGCATCGTGCATCGTCCCGGCCGCGCCCACCTCACGCCGTTCGCGCTCGAGGTCGCCGCGGCCGCGCTCGACTACTACGTCGACTACTACGACCTCCCCTATCCCGGCGACAAGCTCGACATGGTGGCCATCCCCGACTTCGCATTCGGGGCCATGGAGAACCTCGGGTGCGTCACCTACCGCGAGGTGTTGCTGCTGGTCGATCCGGCCGAGGCCACCCAGTCCGAGCTGCAACGGGTCGCTGACGTGATCAACCACGAGCTGGCCCACATGTGGTTCGGTGACCTGGTCACGATGCGATGGTGGAACGGCATCTGGCTGAACGAGGCGTTCGCCACCTTCATGGAGACCAAGGCCACCGATGCCTTCCGGCCCGACTGGGACCGCTGGACCGACTTCGGCCTGAGTCGCTCCATGGCTTTCGACGTCGACTCGCTGCGCGCCACCCGACCCATCGAGTATCCGGTGCGCGGGCCGGCCGACGCCGAGGGGATGTTCGACATCCTCACCTACGAAAAGGGCGCCGCCGTGGTCCGCATGCTCGAACAGCACCTGGGTGAGGACGACTTCCGCGACGGCGTCCGCCAGTACCTGCGCACCCATGCCCTCGGCAACACCGACACCGACGATCTGTGGCGAGCCATCGAGCAGAGCACCGGCCAGCCCATCGAGGCCATCATGCGGGGCTGGATCTTCCAGGGCGGCTACCCGCTGCTGCGCTACGAGCGCACCGACGACAGCGTACGCGTCACGCAGTCACGATTCGGCTACGGCGAGACGCTCGACGGCACCTGGCTGGTGCCGGTGGGCGCCGCCACCGGCGATGGGATCACCCGCACGGTGCTCGACGACGCGATCGAGCTCCCCATCTCCGGGGCGCTGCCGCGGTTGAACGTCGACGGGTCGGGGTTCTACCGCGTGGGACTCGACGACGAGGCCATCACCGCCGCCGCGACAGGCGGCGCGTTGTCGCTGCCGGCCGTCGAGCGCTACGCCCTGGTCGACGATGGGTGGGCGCTGGTGCTGCGGAGCGAGATCGGCATCGACCGCTACCTCGCGCTCGTCTCGGGCTTCGTACACGACGACGAACTGGCGGTCTGGCAGCGCATCACCGCCAGCCTCTCGGCCGTACACCACGTCTGCCCCGAGAGCCGGCGTACCGACCTCGAGCGCTGGATCGGACAGCTGCTGGCGGGACCGGTCCATCGGTGGGGATCACACGCCGTCGACGGCGAGACCGACCGGCAGCGACAGCTGCGGGCCCTGCTGCGCGCCACCGTCGGCACCATCGGGGCCGAGGCCGAGATGCTCGAGTGGGCCCGGGGAGTCCACCGCGACGGCACCGACGACCCCGAACTGGCAACGGCCGCCGTGTCGGTGATCGCCGGCGCCGGCGAGCCCGACGACTTCGACGAGTTCTGGCTGCGCTATCGCCGAGCCGACGATCCCCAGACCGAGCGCCGATACCTCGATGCGCTGGCCGACTTCGACGCCGAGCCGCTGGTCGACGCCCTGTGGCAGCACGCCGTGAGCGACGACGTCCGCAGCCAGGACGCCCCGTACCTGCTGGGACGAGCGCTCACCAACCGCATCCACGGACCGATGGTGTGGCAACGGCTGGCCGACCAGTGGACTGACGTGATCGACCGCTTCCCCTCCAATAGCATCGCCCGCATGCTGGGCGGCATCCGCGCGCTGTCGCACGACGGCGTGCACCAGCGTGTCGCGGCCTTCATCGCCGATCATCCGGTGCCTCAGGGCGAGAAGATGATCGAACAGCATCTCGAGCGGCTCGAGGTCAATGTCGCACTGCGAGCTCGCTGCGACGGCGAGCTTGCCGCCGCGCTGGGCTGATGCTCGACCGCGCCCCGATCACGGCGCCCCGGCGAGTCGAGGTCTTCGCCGTCGGGGTCGACGATGCCCAGATCGCCTGGCGGTCCATCGGCACCGGGCCGGTCTCGGTCGAGCGCGACGGCGTGATCGTGACCAAAGGCGCCACCGCCGAGCTGGGTGTCGTCGTGGTCGACGACCTCGACCCGGGGTCTCGACACCGATTCGTCGTC
>JAOTZB010000023.1 GCA_029861625.1 Acidimicrobiia bacterium | reverse complement strand
CGATACCGGCCTTGGCGGCGCCGTAGTTGGTCTGCCCGATGTTGCCGTAGATGCCCGACGGTGAGGCCGTGTTGATGATGCGCGCGTCGTTCTCGAGTCCCTGCTTGGACCGCTCGCGCCAGTACGTGGCGGCGTGATGCGACGGCCCGTAGGTGCCCTTCAGGTGCACCGCGATCACGGCGTCCCAGTCGCTCTCGTCCATCGAGAAGAGCATGCGGTCCCTCAGGATCCCGGCGTTGTTGATCAAGATGTCGAGTCCACCGAACGTGTCGACGGCCTGGTCGATCAGCGCCTTCGCCTCGTCGAAGTTCGCGACGTTCGCCCCGTTGACGACTGCCTCGCCGCCCATGGCCTCGATCTCGGCGACGACCTCCTGGGCGGGGCTGAGATCAGCCCCGGAACCGGCCGCGTCGCCCCCGAGGTCGTTGACGACGACCTTCGCTCCGCCGCCGGCGAGCATCAGGCAGTGCTCGCGTCCGATGCCACGGCCCCCGCCGGTGACAATGGCGACGCGTCCTTCGTTGAGCTTGCTCACGATGTCTCCTCGAGAGGTGGTGGATGACCGGCGAACATTCGATCACAGCGGAGCGCCGACGTGCCAAGCAGCGACCCGGCTCAGAGGAGTCGGAGAACCGGACCGGGCCGGAAATCGGGCGCCGGTCCGACGCCGAGGTCGTCGTACACCGACGGAGGGACCGAGATGTCGGCCACGTACAGCTCGCCGACGTTCGCCCGGGCGTGAGCCATGCCGGTCTTCGGCAGCGCCAGCGTGAGCGTCGCCGCGGCAACGATCGCCGGCTCGCCGACCCGGCCGGTCGTTGCGTCCACCCCGCTGGGTATGTCGAGCGAGAGGACGGGTGCAGCATGCTCGTTCGCCTCGACGATGAGTGCCGCGGTTCGGCCGCGCGGGTCACCGTCGAGGCTGTAACCGACCAGCGCGTCGATGATCAGCTCGACCTCGCCGATCGCTTCGACGATCGGCACGCCCATTCGCTCCAGGATGTCGAGCTGGTCCCGCGGCACCGGCATGAGCTCGTCGGTCCGACGTGCGAGCACCACCGCCGTCGCGACGCCGGCGTTCGCCAGATGCCGGGCTGCCGTCATCCCCCCGCCGCCGTTCCCACCGCTGCCGGCGAGAACCGCGGCCGTGTGGACATCGAACCGGTCGATGGCGAGACGGGCGAGGTTGCGCCCGGCGTTCTCCATCATCTGGAGCAGCTCGATGCCGAGCTCTTCGATCATCAGCCGATCGACCTCGCGCATGAGCGCCGCGTCGACCGAACCGACCGGGGCTGTCGAGGTCGGGACTGGGGCAGGCACTGGTTACTCCGAACGAGGCCGGTTTCGGGCGATCGACCGACGCCCGTCGACGCGAACGACTCGAGGTCGACACTAGTGATCCGTGCCACGGTGGTCCGCTTCGGTCGAGGGTTTGGTACAACGGGCCGGTGCAGGAAGACGACGACAGGCCGAGCCGTCACGACGGCGTCGTGTTGTCCCCCGAGGAGTACGGCTGGTTGGTGCTCGACCGGCGGCGGGGCCGACACCATCGGCTGAATCCGACTGCCGGGGTCATCTTGTCGCTGTGCGACGGCACTCGCACCCTCGACGAGCTCGTCGCCGATGTGAGCGACCATTACGGCCTCGAGCCCGGCGAGGCCGCAACCCAGATCCGCCCTCTGCTCGTCGAGGTCGAGGCGCTCGGGCTGTTGATGTCCGACGACGCCGCGCCGGCCGTCGAGCGGTACCGTTCCCCCCGGCCGCTGGGCTGGGACCACACCGGCGGCACCTACTCCGCCCTCGATCTGCACTTCGACGTGCGGTGCACCGACCTCACGGTGCTGGAGACGATCGAACGATCGCTCCACACACTTCGCGCTGGCCCCGACACACAGCCGGCCACCCACCTCGACGTGTGGTCGCACAACGCGGGGTGGTCGGGCCAGCTCGGCTCGCGAACGTTCGGGCCCGGGCTGCCGGCGGAGTACGTGGCTGAACAGGTGATCGGGCTGGTCAACCAGTCGGTTGTCGCCCGCAACCGCCGACGGTGGCTGGTGCATGCGTCGGGGATCGAACACGAGGGACGTTGCGTGCTCGTCATGGGCCCGACGAACAGCGGGAAGAGCACCATCGCGGCGGCCGCAGTCGCCGCCGGTTTCGGCTACCTCGGCGATGAGGTCATCGGCGTCGATCCCATCACCCGGCAGGTCGAGGGCTACCCCAAGCCCATCACGATCAACCCTGGTAGCAAGGTCGTCATCGGCGCCGGAGATGCTGATCTCGGTATCTCCTGGCGGAACTGGTATCTCGACCCCGAGCTGCTGCACGCCGGCTCGATACGCCGGACGGCATCGCTGCGAGCAGTGCTCATCGCAAGGCACTCACCCGGCGCGCCGATCGGCCCGACGCCGTGCGACACGAGCGACGCGGTCGAAGCATGGATGGCGAACAGCTTCAATGTCGCCCGCCATGCCGCCCATGTCGACAACATCGAGGCGATGACGAGGTCGGTTGGCTTCTACCGCTACGAACACGACGACGTGGCTGCCACCGTCGACACGCTCGCAGCACTGCTCGGGCGCATCTGATCGACGGGCTCCGAACCGGTTGTTCGGGCGGATCAGATCTCGGTGCAGACCGTGAGTCCGGGACCGTAGACGATGGATCCGGGGATCACGTCGGGGCAGGTCTGGGACAGGTCGAGGGGGAAGTCGGCCACCAACGGGGCACACGACCACGACGTGCCGTCCTCGCAGTCGACACCCAGCTCGGTCATCGTGAGGCGGAGAACGATGTTGGGATCGCCGGTGCCGCCACAGTCGCCGATGTCGATGAAGAACGGCGGGCAGGGCTGACCACCCTGCTGGCTGGGGCACTCGAGGCCACCGATGCTCCCGAGCGGGATGTCGGTGCAGAGGTTGATCTGCGGACACGCCGAGCCGGCGGAGATGTCGCCCTCGCACAGCGAACCGCACAGTCCGGAGTTGGTGACGGTGACCACGGCGAACGTCTGGGCCTGCAAACACGACGACGGAGCCGTCGACGGCAGACAAGACGTGTCGGGGGGCACGAGCGCCCCACCCGTGACGGTGCCGGGAACGCCGGCCCACCACTGCGCGTACGACTGGGCGTTCGTCGGGACGCGGTACAGCGAAATCGTGGGATTCGGGAAACAATTCGTTGCCGCTGCCGCCGGTTGCTGGGTCAGGCCGAGCACCGCGGGCGTGGTCCACATTGCCGCGCCGCCAACGGCTGCAGCCCGCTTGATCGCTTGCCGCCGGTTGATGGTGTTCTCAGTACTGTCACCCATAGCGCCCGTTCCCTTGCTGTCACTACATCCCGCTTGCCCAGTTCCAACCAGCCAGAGTCAGGCCATGGTAGGCCCTTCACTCCAGAAAGGGAACTCACATGGGCCATAAGACCCACAGAGAGTGGTGATTCGGATCCAAGTATACCACGGAAAGGGACCAAGAGGGTCAGTCGAGTGTCGTCAGCGCCTTCATCACCGCGACGGGCTCGGTCGGCTCGAACAGCACGAGCCGCCCTCGGGTGACGGCCGCCGACACCAGATCGAGCTTGGCGGCGAGACCGACGCAGCCCCCCGCGGTGGCCGGTCGGAGGAGGCGAATCAGCTGCGACGCTCGGGTCGCGCCGAACACCGTGGGGTGTACCCAGCCGGCATCGGCGCAGTCGAACGTCGGCAGCTCATCCGCCTCGGTGGCGTCGACTGGACCGAGCTCGGCCAGGACGCTGCGGTCGACGTCGAGGGTCGGGGCCGATCCGATCGTGCCGGTGGCCGGATCGAGGAGCAGTCGTGGGGTGTCCCACAGGCGCCAGCCGGCGGTCCGCAGTCGCGGCTCGTGGGCCCTGACGGTTCCACCGAGCCAGTTGTCGACCACCATGATCTGCTCCCCCCGGACGAGCGCACTCGCATTCAGCTCGATCGCGACCCCATCGGCGACCGCCACGCGGTGCTCGAGCGCCTTCACCGATGCGCGCATCACGCGGGCCGCGGACGTTGTCGTGAGGATGCGGTGGTTGTCGAGGTACAACGCGTGTTTGCCGCGCCCGGACTCGGATTCCTCGCCCACGAGCAACGAGAGGTTGGGCGGGCTCGGCTCCTCGCGCACCTTGCCGGCGAACACCCGGTCGAACAGCTCGCGGAATCCGGGTCGGTTCCACCGGACGCCGAGCAGGTAGGAGCCCGATTCGATGGTGATGTGGTCTGCCTCGACGAGGGAGAAGCTCTTGTCCATTCAACTGCTCGGCGGGACACCCAGGTACTTCGGGTCGGCGAACGGGTCGGTGCCGGCTGTCGGGATGACGGCGCCCTCCTGGTCGAGCACCGCGACCCCGGGAGCCAACGGTTCGATCGCGTCGCGGTCGACGAGCTGCATTGCCGACAGCTGCGTGACGAGGCCGACGACATCGTCGAGGACGGTGGCGGGATCGGCGCCGTAGACGTCGGCCAGATCGACGGCGATCTCCTCGAGGGTGGACTCGCCGTCGAGGCACTGCCACACGACCGCGCCGACCTCGTTGATGGTCTCGATCCGACAGCGTTCCTCGTCGACCAGCACCGGTTCATCGTCGAAGCGGGCCAGCGACACCGACGCCGACGGAGCGGGAGTCGACGAGGGGGTCGCCTCTCGAAACATCATCATCGGGCTGCCTCCGGCACGCGAGCTCCGCACAGGCTAACCACGCGACTCCTTCGCCAGGTGGCACACGACTCGGCGCGTATCACGGGGGCCGGGTCGGACTCTTCTCCGGTTGACACGGTTCGCGTGTGGCCGGTTCCCAGCCGCGGCACCACGACCCGGCGGACAACTACTCTGCAACGGGGAGCGGGGTGAGCATGGGGAGCACATCGTCAGACGACCGAGTCGACGTCGTCGTGATCGGATCGGGATTCGGGGGTTCGGTCGCCGCCCATCGACTGGCCGAGGCCGGTCTCGAGGTCTGCATCCTCGAACGGGGCAGGGCGTACCCACCGGGATCGTTCCCGCGCGATCCCGCCGGAGTAGCGAGGAACTTCTGGGACCCGAGCAAGGGACACCACGGGATGTTCAACGTGTGGTCCTTCTCGGGCATCGACGCGGTGGTGAGCTCGGGGCTCGGCGGTGGGTCTCTCATCTACGCCAACGTGTTGCTGCGCAAGGACGAGCGCTGGTTCGTCGACGAGCAACCGTTCGGAGGCGGCTACGAACGGTGGCCGATCGGCCGCGCCGATCTGGAGCCGCACTACGACCGGGTCGAACCGATGCTCCAGGCGCAGCACTACCCGTACCCCGACACCACCCCGAAGACGGTGGCCATGCGCCATGCGGCAGACGTCCTCGGCCACGAGTGGCAGCTACCTCCGCTCGCCGTGACCTTCGCGAACCCCGGGCGCACCGCTGCACCCGGCGAGCCGATCGTCGATCGGCCCTACCCGAATCTCCATGGTCTCCCCCGGCGCACCTGCATCCTCTGCGGCGAGTGCGACATCGGATGCAACGAAGGTGCCAAGGAGACCCTCGATCACAACTACCTGTCGGCTGCCGCCGCGGCGGGGGCCGACATCCGGATCCGCCACGAGGTTCGCGCCCTCACCAAGGTGGGAGACGAGTGGGAGGTCGACTACATCGTCCACGAGGCCGACGACGGCGAGGCGATCGACACCGCCCGATTGCCGGTCCGGTCGATCCGGGCTCGGCGGGTCGTCGTCGCGGCCGGCGCGCTCGGATCGACATTCCTCCTCTTGCGAAACCGCGCCGGGCTGCCGTGGCTCAGCCCGACCATCGGGACCAGGTTCAGCGGCAACGGTGACCTGCTCGGCTTCCTGCTCCGAGCGCGGCACGGCGACGGATCCGCCCGCGCGCTCGACGGCACCAGGGGCCCGGTGATCACCAGCGCCATTCGGTTCCCGGACGGCCTCGATACCGACGGCCCCGGCGACGACGCCACCCGGGGCTTCTACGTGGAAGATGCCGGCTACCCGGCCTTCCTGGCGTGGTTGGCCGAGACGACCCAGTTCCACCGGGGCATCGGCCGACAGGCTCGGGTGGCCTGGCGCCGGGTGTGGGCTCGACTCCGGCGCGACCACCGCAGCAACTGGAGCGCGGACCTCGCCGAGGCAATCGGCTCCGGTGAGCTCTCGGCTTCCTCGCTGCCCCTGCTCGGCATGGGACGCGACGTCCCGGACGGAACGCTTCGCCTCGAAGGCAGGTGGCTGGCGAACGACTGGTCGATGGACAGCTCGAAGGAGTACTTCGACGCGGTCCGGGCGGCCATGGAGGCGATGGCAGCAGCACTCGGTGGCGAGATGGCCCCGAACCCGCTCGCGTTCTTGAAGCGAGTCGTCACGGTCCATCCCCTCGGAGGGGCACCGATGGCCGCGACCCCCGAGCTGGGCGTCGTCGACCCCCATGGCGCCGTGTTCGGCTGCGAGGGTCTCCACGTCCTCGACGGGGCGGTCATGCCGGGGCCCACCGGACCGAACCCCGCGCTCACCATCGCGGCATTCGCCGACCGCGGCGCCGAACACATCCTCGAGCTCGAAGGGCTGACCACATGACTGCCACGACGGTTCGTTTCACCGAGGAGATGGAGGGGCACATCGCGCTCGGCGAGATCGATCCTCGCACCGGTGCCGCAGCCGGTCGGGAACGAGGGGCGCATTTCAAGTTCCATCTCACGATCGAGACCATCGACATCGAACGATTCGTCAGTGAGCCCGAACACCTCGGCCACGCGACCGGCTGGATCGACAGCGACGAGCTCGGGGGCCGGCTCGCGGTCGAAGCGGGCGACTTCAACCTGTTCGTCGACACCGACGAGCCGGGCGTGAAGGAGATGCGCTACGTGCTGTGGTTCAGCGACAGCGTCGGACATCCGTTGACGATGACCGGAACGAAGTACGTCGCCGACGACCGCGGCCTCGACATGTGGAGCGACACCACGACACTGTTCTGTCGGGTGCACCAGGGTCACGTGCGGCGCGAGGACGACGCCCCGGTCGTCGGCGCCGGCATGCTCCGCATCCGACCCATCTCGTTCGCCCGCCAGCTCACGACATTCAGGGCCAGCGGGGGTTCGGTGCGCGACAGACTGCAGGGCATCTCACGATTCGCGGCTCTGTTCGTCGGCAGGCTCCGCGACGTCTACGGCCCGCGAGGTGCTCGATGAGCGACTCGACCGGCACCGACGAGAAGGGCTGGCCGTCCGATCGTCGGTTCAGCGCGCAACGGATGGTCGCCTGGCTCACACCGACCGAGCTCGGGCGGGGTGCGCTCGGTGAGATCCTGGGCGGCGTGTTCGGCTCGTTCGCCGACAAGCGTGAGGACCAGGCGGCGCTCCGACCGGCGACGGTCCACACGACCCCCGAACGGGTCGCCGGCACCGACCTGGCCGCAGATCCACTGCCGTGGCACGGTGACGGCACCGACGACCTGTGGATCGACTACATCGCCGACCTCGGCGACGGCTTCAGCCCGACCTACGCGATGGCGCGGCTCATCAGCCGCGAGAGCATCGACCGGCCCGCCGACGCCCCAGCCGACTGGCCCGCAACGCTCGAGCGCGGCCAGATGCTCGTCATGGGCGGCGACCAGGTCTACCCGGTCGCCAGTCGCGGGTCGTACCGCGATCGCACCGTGGGACCGTACGAGGTTGCATTCGAGACCTCCGATCCCCCGCACCTCCACCTGTTCGCAATTCCAGGGAACCACGACTGGTACGACGGGCTGAATGCGTTCCAGGACACGTTCACGATCCTTCGCCCCGCCGACTCCGGCAGCGAGCACGACGATCGACAGTGGTTCGCCGGATGGCAACGGCACCAGACGCGGAGCTACTTCGCTATCGAGCTGGCTCACGACTGGTGGCTCTGGGGCATCGACATCGCGCTCGAGGCCGACGTCGACGGGCCGCAGGTCGCGTACTTCCGGGACGTCGCACGCTTGATGCCGAACCGTCAGAACATCATCCTGTGCTCGGCAGAGCCGGCGTGGCTCAAACGTCCCGCCCGCCGTGAACGACGCCTCGACCGGCTCATCGCCGACCCGATCCTGCCTGGAGACGGATGGGACCGCCTGCTCTGGTTCGCGAACGCCGCCATCCAGCGCGAAGAGGTCGTGGGAAGGCCGAGAGTGCGGCTCATGATCTCCGGCGACAAGCACTTCTACGCCCGGCACGAGAGCGGCGCGGTCGGCACACCGACGCTGGTGACCGCCGGCGGTGGCGGCGCCTACATGTCGTCGACCAGTGACGCACCGGCGAAACTGGAGATGCCGACCGGTTGGCGAACCGACAGATCCGTGGAGTTCTCCCGTGAGGCCGTCTGGCCGTCGACGAAACGATCGGCCGCCATCGGGGTGTCGGGATTCGTGAAGATCCCGTTCCGCAACACGAGCCTGCTGGCCGTCTTCGCCGGGTTCGCCGTGCTCTTCGGGTGGGCCGTACGGTCGTCGGTCAGCGACTCCGCCGAGAGCTCGGTCGACGGCGTCGAGATCCTCAGCTCGTCCTCGTTCTTCACCTCGTTCGAGGATGCGCTCGTGGGCGGGTTGCGGAGCCCCGCCGGCGTGCTGTTGTTGCTGCTGCTCGGCGCGGGCTTGTTCGGGCTGGCCAAGGCGAAGGTACGCCTCGCGAGAGCCGTCGTGCCGACGCTGCTCCATGTTGTGCTCCAGGTCACGGCGATGCTCTCGACCGTCGCCATATCGGCGAACATCGCGATCAGCGAGGCCGGGGAGCCATCCGGCTCGGGCTGGCTCGCGGCGTTGTGGTTGCTACCGACGGTCGCGATCGCGGCAGTCGTCGCGTGGCACCGGACCGAGCACAGTTTCTGGAACGTCGCGCCGCTCGTGCTCGTCGTCGCCGGGTGGCTGGTCATCGGCCTCCTCGCCCTCGGCGCCGACGACGGCCGGTGGCACGTGGTCGGGAGCTATCTGGCCGCGCTCGCCGTCATCGGCGGCGCCCTGGGCATGTTCGCCCTCTCGGGCTATCTCGTGCTCGCGCAGTGGCTCGGCGTCAACCTCAACGAGCTCTTCGCCGGCATCCAACACGAGGGGTACAAACACTTCGTGCGGCTGCGGATCGCCGACGACGGCGTGCACGGGTATGCGATCGGTTACCCGAAGGTGGCCCGCCGGCGGCTGCGATGGCAGTCAGACGGCAAGCCGGTCGTGTCCGATCCCAGTGATCGACGGAAACGAGGACATGTCGTGTTCGACAGCTTCCACGTCCCGAGCGGTGGGAAGTCATGACCGAGACGATCGAGCTCACCGCCCACGACGGCCACCCGCTCACGATGGTGAACGTGCGCGGCGACGACACGAGCCGAGGACCGGTGCTGCTCGTCCACGGGGCCGGGGTGAGGGCCGACATATTCCGGCCGCCGACCGACACGACGCTCGTCGACGTGCTGGTCGCAGCCGGGTACGACGTGTGGCTCGAGAACTGGCGGGCCAGCATCGAACACGCCCCCAATCAGTGGACGCTCGATCAGGCCGCCCTGTTCGATCATCCAGCCGCGGTCCGAACCGTGCTCGATCGAACCGGCGCCGACTCGCTGCCCGCCATCGTGCACTGCCAGGGCTCGACGAGCTTCGTGCTCGCCGCGGTGGCGGGGCTGTTGCCCGACGTGTCGACCATCGTGTCCAACGCGGTGTCGTTGCACCCGGTCATCCGCCCGTTCGCCGCGTTCAAGCTCCGCCGTATCGCTCCGATCCTCGACCGATGGCTCGACTACATCGACCCCGGATGGGGGAATGACGCACACGGATTCTGGCCGAAGGCGACGGCGGGGTTCGTGCGTCTCACCCACCACGAGTGCGACAACACGGTGTGCCGGCTCGTCAGCTTCACCTACGGCTACGGGTACCCGTGCCTCTGGTCACACGAGAATCTCAGCGACGAGACCCACGACTGGATCCGAACCGAGTTCGGACCCGTCCCGTTCACCTTCTTCTCCCAGATCCATGCCGGCGTCGCCGCCGCCCAGCTCGTGACCGTCGACGGCGATCAAAGGCTGCCTCGGCGGCCGGCCGATCAGCCCCCGCGAAGCGACGCCAGGTTCGTCTTCCTGGCGGGTCGCGACAACAAGTGCTTCCTGCCCGAGAGCCAGGAACGCACCTACGAGTGGTTCGATCGGAACAGCTCGGCGGATCACTCACTGCACCTCTTCGCCGACTACGGGCATCTCGACGTCTTCATCGGCGAGAACGCAGCGCGCGACATCTTCCCGGTCATCATCGACGAGCTGGCCCGATGACATCGTCACCCCGGCGCGCCGCGCCTGCTCGAATGGACACATGGACCAGCAGACGACGCGCAGTCTCGGCTGGCTGGTGATCCTCACGAGCGTGGTGTTGACCGTCCTGGTCGCCATCGACGCAATCGCGCCGGGCATGATCGCCGTGGCCTTGCTGGCCATGATCGTCGGCGTGATCCTCAGCAATCTGTGAGAGAACCCGCTCGGCGAAGCAGTCGGCACGAACGCTAGCCTTCTGTGGCCGCCCACCAGCACCGAGGAGAACAATGTCCGTCGTCGTGGTATCCGACATCCTCCGTGAGAATCTCGCCACCCAGCCCGAAGCCGACGCGATCGTGCTCGATGGCGGCGGCTGCACCTGGGCCCAGCTCTACAGGCGCGCGTGCAAGGTCGCCAACGGGTTGGTCGACGCCGGTGTCGGTGTCGGCGACCGGATCGCGTTCCTCGACAAGAACTCGATCGAGTACTTCGAGGTGCTCTTCGGTGCGACGCTCGTCAACGCAGTGCTCGTCGCGGTGAACTGGCGGCTCGCCCCTCCCGAGATCGAGTACATCATCAACGACGCCGACGCCGGAGTGCTGGTGGTGCACTCCGACTTCGCCGAGCAACTGGCTGCCTTCGCGCCGAATCTCACCACGGTCACGACGATTCTGGTGATCGGCGATGCGGGCAAGCTCCGGTCCTACGAAGAATGGGTCGAGTCCCAGGTCGACACCGACCCCCATGGCGACGGCGGCCCCGACGATGTCGCCCTCCAGCTCTACACATCGGGAACGACAGGGCTGCCGAAGGGTGCCCAGCTCACGAACCAGAACTTCAACGCGCTGCTCACCGCCGCGGCCTCGTGGGACATGGACACCTCGTCGGTCAGCATCGCTGCCATGCCGCTCTTCCACATCGGCGGCAGCGGCTGGTCGCTGTTCGGCATGGCCAAGGGCGCCAAGACCGTGCTGTTGCGTGAGCTCGACCCGTCGAAGCTGCTCGAGCTGATCACCGAGGAGAAGGCCACCCACGCCTTCTTCGTCCCGGCCGTGCTCCAGTTCTTGTTGCTCATGCCCCAGGACGGCATCGATCTATCGTCGATGAAGCTCATCGTCTACGGCGCGTCACCGATCACCCAGGAGATCCTGGTCAAGTCGATGGAGCAGTTCGGCTGCGAGTACATGCAGGTCTACGGGCTCACCGAGACCACAGGTGCGGTCACCCAGCTCGAGCCGAGCGACCACGATGCCTCCGGCGCGAAGGCGCACCTGTTGCGAGCCGCCGGCAAGCCGCTGCCGGGCGTCGAGATCAAGATCGTCGACACCGACACCGGTGACGAGGTCGGCGACGGTGTCGTCGGTGAGGTCTGGATCAAGTCGCCGACGAACATGATCGGGTATTGGAAGATGCCCGACGCGACGGCAGAGGCGCTCCCGGGCGGGGGATGGTTCTGCACCGGCGACGCGGGGTTCATGGACGACGGCTACCTGTTCCTCCACGATCGCGTGAAGGACATGATCATCTCCGGTGGCGAGAACGTGTACCCGGCCGAGATCGAGAACGTCTTGATGAGTCACGACGCCGTCGCCGACGCGGCGGTCATCGGCGTGCCATCGCAGAAGTGGGGCGAGACGCCGAAAGCGATCATCGTCGCCGCCCCTGGGGCCACCGTCGACGCGGCCGAGCTCATCGGCTACTGCAAGGAACGCCTGGCCGGCTTCAAGTGCCCGACCTCGGTCGACCTGGTCGAGTCGATCGCCCGCAATCCCAGCGGCAAGATCCTCAAGCGCGAGCTGCGGGCCCCGTACTGGGAGGGCCACGAACGGGCCGTCAACTAGCCGCGCGGGCGAACCACACGTGCGAGCCGGCCGCTATGCGAGGAGGCGGACGGGTTCTTCGAGGTAGCGGCGAATGGTGCCGGCGAAGTCGGCAGCGGGGGCGCCGTCGAGGATCCGGTGGTCCCAGGTCAGGCTGAGCGTCATCGACGTGGCCTTCACCGGGATGTCCCCGTCCCATGCGACGTCGTCGCGGATGCGGCCGACGCCGAGGATCGCGGCATTCGGCGGATTGATGACCGGCGTGAAGAAGTCGACGCCGAACATGCCGAGCGCCGACACCGAGAAGGTGCCACCTTCGAGGTCGGCCAGTCCGAGCTTGCCGTCGCGGGCGGCTGTGGCCAGCCGCTGCGACTCGACGGCCAGGTCGAGCAGCGACAGCTCGTCGGCGGCCCGGACGACAGGCACGATGAGTCCGGCGTCGACGGCGACGGCCATGCCGACGTTCACATCTCGGAGAACCTCGATGGAGTCGCCCACGATCGACGCATTCGCCATCGGGTGACGGCGCAGGGCGCGGGCTGCGGCCGCGATGACGAAATCGGTGAAACCCGGAACCGTCCCGAGCTCGTCGGGACCGATCTCCTCGAGCTGATCCCGGAGCGCTACGGCGCGGCCCATGTCGACGTCGATGGAGAGCGTGAGCTGCGCCGACGACCGAAGGCTCTCGTGCATCCGCTCCGCGATCACGCCGCGCACCCCCGTCAGGGGAACCGAGTCGCCCGGCCGTGGTCCGGCCACCGGCTCGCCGAGCGACAGCGCCGGTGCTCGGCCATGCCCCGCGTCGGGACCGGCGGACCGGGCGGCCGAGTAGACGTCGTGGCGAGTGACCCGACCGTCGGGGCCCGACCCCCGCACGGTCGCCAGATCGACACCCAGCCGCTCCGCCGCCGTTCGGGCCGCCAGCGGGACGAAGCGGTCGCTCCCGGCCGCGGCGGCACCATCGCCGATCGACACGCCGACCCCGCGTTCGACAGCAGACTCGACGTCTTCGGACGTGATGCGTCCGGCCGGACCGGTGCCGGCGATCTCCTCGAGGGGGATGCCGAGCTCGGCGGCGACCCGCCTCGCGTTCGGCGATGCCAGCAGCCGACCGTGCTCGCCGCGGCTGGCCACGCCCCCGAACGATTCGGTCGACGTCGAGGCGCGATGAGCCGGTCGAGCGGCCGTAGCAGGCGAACCCGGCGCCTGCGCCGCAGCCGGAGATGGCGTGGATCGGATCGCCGGAGGCTCCTCGCCGTCGGCGAGCAGCCAGCCGACCGTTGCGCCGCATTCGTAGGTGTCGCCGACGTTTCCGCCGTGGCGGATGATGCCGGCCTCGTCGACCTGCCATTCGGTCTCGACCTTGTCGGTTGCGATCAACAGGACGGCCGTGCCCGGAGTGACAACGGTGCCGTCGGGCACGAGCCAGTCGGCGATCGTGCCCGCTTGCATCGTCAGGCCCAGCTTCGGCATCTGTACTTCGATGGCCACGGTGCAGACTCCTACTTGACGAACCAGCCGGCTTCGACGGCCAGCTCACAGACTCGCGCAACATCGACGACCCGCGGGCCATCGGTGCGAAGGGTAATGGTGACCGACTGATCGGGTCGCAAGGACATGCCGCGTTCGCCGTCGAAGCTGAGAACACCGGGACCGCTCCAGGTGATCGGCTGGTCGGCCAGGTCGTCGATGCTGTCGACGGTGAGCTCGGCGAACAGACCTGGCGCCAGCGCGGCGCGGATCGAGGTTCCGGCCGGCCCGAAGCTCAGGCTCAGGCCGCCGGGCCGCGTCCGGTCGACGGGCCGCAGTGCCGCCGCGACCGACGAGAGCCCGACCGAACCGGGTTCAGCCGTCGTCACGGCCAGCCTCCGGAGCCGATCGGGGTCCCACACGGCCCGAGAGCCGACGAATCGCCCGTCGATCAGCGCCACGTCGACCAGCGCCAGGTCGTGGCGGAGACAACCAGCAGGGTCACCGCTCGACGCGGTCACCTGGACGTGGAGCACCTTGGCCCGGTGGCTGGCGGATGTGATGGGAACGACGCCTGTGGCGAGGAGGCCGGCAGCGAGCCCGGCCGATGTCGCCTCGATGGTCTGCGGGAACACGTTGTTGGTTCCCGTCGAGAGGGCGACGAGGGGCGCAGCGAGCCAGCCCTTGGCCACATCCCTGCTGGTGCCGTCGCCGCCGAGTGCGACGATCGCCCCGACGCCGTTGTCGCGGAACGACCGCGCGGCGGCGACAGTGTCGGCCCCGTTCCCGTCGACGCGCACGTCGGCGACCTCGATGGTGAGGCCCAGGTCCAGACCGGCAATCGCTCGGACGGCGAGCCGTTGGGAATCGGGGGCGATCAACAGCCGCGTCGCTCCACTCTCGGCCGCCCCGACCGCGGCCTGTCGGAGGATCGACATCTTGTCGGCGTCACTGACCGATCCGGCGCGAGCGACCAGCCTGCGGATGTCCTTTCCCGCGAGCGGGTTGGCGATCAACCCGACAGTCGTCATCGGCTCACTGCGAGGGAGGCGGCACTAGCGACCGAGCACCTGCCTGACACCGGCCTCGATCTTCGCCGCATTCGGGACGTAGTGCTGCTCGAGCGCCGGGCTGAACGGGACGGGTGCGAACGGCGCGCCGATTCGATGGATCGGCGCATCGAGATAGTCGAAGGCGCCCTCGGTGATCTGCGCGGTCATCTCGGCGCCGATCCCCCCGAACTGGACGGCCTCGTGCACCACCACGATGCGATTCGTCTTCTTCGCCGACGCGACGACCGTGTCGGTGTCGAACGGCTGGAGGGTCCGGGGATCGACGATCTCGCACTCGATGCCATCGGCCGCCAGCTTCTCGGCGGCGACGAGTGCCTCGTTGACCATGCGGCCAACCGCGACGATGGTGACATCGCGGCCCTCCTTGACGACATCGGCGACGCCGAGCGGGATGGCATACAGATCGTCGGGCACCGGACACGACGTGCCCAACAAGAGCTTGTTCTTGACCACCACGGTCGGGTTGTCCTCGCGCACACAGGAGACGAGGAGGCCCTTCATGTCGTACGCGTTCGACGGGAACACGACCTTGAGCCCGGGGATGTGGCACAGGATCGCCTCGAGGCTCTGGCTGTGCTGGGCCGCCGCCGACAGGCCCGCGCCGCCGGTGGTGGTGATGGTGAGTGGCATCGTGGCCTCACCGCCGAACATGTACTTGAGCTTGGCGGCCTGGTTGGCGAGCTGGTCCATGGCAACGAGCACGAAGTCCATGAACATGAGATCGACGATCGGACGGAGCCCGGTGACGGCTGCGCCGATGCCGAGCCCGACGATGGCCTGCTCGGAGATCGGCGTGTCGACCACCCGCCGGTCGCCGAACTCGGCATGCAGCCCGAGGAATGTGCTGAAAACGCCGCCGAACGCCCCCACGTCCTCGCCGGCGACGAAGATGTCGTCGTCCTCGCGCATGAGCTGCGCGATCGTGCCGGAAACGGCCTCGACATAACTCTTCTCGCCGACCGCGGTCTCGGTTGCCGTCATCGGGCCGCTCCCTCCATGACGGTGTACACGTCGCTCAGCAACGCCTCGGGCTCGGGAAACGGGCTGTCCTCGGCGAACTGGACGGCATCGCCGAGCTCGGCCTCGACCTCGGCCCAGACCGCCGTGGCGTCATCGGCGCTCATCACGCCGAGCTCGGCCATACGCGCCTCGAGCCCCGAGATCGGGTCGCGCTTCTTCCACGCCTCGATCTCGTCGTCGGTGCGGTACTGGACACCCATGTTCTGCACACCGTGGTGGTTGTAGTACCGGTAGGTCTTCGCCTCGATCATCGTCGGTCCGTCGCCGGCGCGTGCCCTGGCGACGGCTTCGACGGCGGCCTCGTACACCGCCACGGCGTCCATGCCGTCGACGATCACGCCCGGCATTCCGTAACCGGCCGCCCGGTCGACGACATCGGTGATTGCCATCGTCTTCTCGCGGGGTGTGAATTCGCCGTACCCGTTGTTCTCGCACATGAAGACGATGGGCAGGTGCAGCGCACATGCCATGTTGGCGGCCTCGTGGAACGCCCCGATGTTGGTGGCGCCGTCGCCGAAGAAGGCGAGCGCGACCTTGCCGTTGTCCCTGTATCGGTTGGCGAACGCCGCACCGACCGCAATGGGCGTACCCGCGCCGACGATGCCGTTCGCGCCCAGCATGCCGAGCGAGAGGTCGCTGATGTGCATCGACCCGCCCTTGCCCTTGCAGTACCCGGTGGCCCTGCCCATGAGCTCGGCCATCATGCGTCGAAAGTCGCCGCCCTTGGCGACGAGGTGGCCGTGGCCCCGGTGGGTGCTCGTGATCTGGTCCTCATCGGTCAGCGCCGCGCACGCACCGGCGGCCACGGCTTCCTCCCCCACGTAGAGGTGCAGGAAACCCGGGAGCTTGGCCTGCTCGGCCAGCTTTCCCGCCCCTTCCTCGAACTGCCGGATGCGCACCATGCGCCGATGCAGGTCGCGGAGCACGTCGTCGGAGATGTCCATCATCGGTTCCTCGGGGTCAGGATCGGGGCTCGAGCCGCATGGCCCAGCGGATGCCTCGCCGGAGCAGCTCCTGGTACTGCGGGATCTCCCACGAACATCGCTCGATCTGGGGGTAGTAGTCGGTCAGTGGGATCATGTCGTAGTGGCCTCGGCAGTGTCCGAGGTTGTTGTAGAGCACTGCACCCTCGCCGAGCGGACGCAGGTACTGCACGAGGTGCCGAGGATCGGTGGCCGACCAGTCGGACTCGGCGAACCCGGTCGCGTCGCCGTTGTACTGCGTCTCGAGCAGTGGAACCAGCCGGTCGCGGTCGTGGTATTCGCACAGGTACAGCTCGTCGTCGGTTTCGAAACCTTCGATGCCGGAGACGAGCCAGTGATCGGGGTCGGCCACGACCACCGGGAACGGCGCGATCGGCGGGTGGGCCACGAACTGCGAGCCCAGGGTGTCGGCCCACACCGGGAAACAGCGCGGCGACTCGACACCGGTGGGTTTGCCGATGTCGAGCGCGGCGTTCGTGCCGTGCAATGCCAGCCAGCGACCGCCTCCCTCGATCCACGCGCGTATGGCGTGCTGAGCCGGTTCGGAGGGCCGCACGTCGCAGGCGTAGCTCACCAAGAAGTCGGAATCGGCAATGGCGTCGGCGTCCTCGAAGTCGCTCACGACTCGCACGCGGAGGTGCTCGTGTTCGGCGAACAATCTCAACAGCTCGAGGCGCGCGTAGTCGATGTCGTGGTACTTGCCGGCCGCCATCAACGTGGCAGTGACCCTGCCGGGCTGGTCGCTCATCGGCCGGCGAGTCGCCCTAGAACGCGATTCGTTTGGTGAAGCCGCCATCGACAACGACGTTCTCGCCGGTGACCCAGGACGCGGCCGGACTGACGAGGAACGCCGCGACGTTCGCAACCTCGGTGTCGGTACCCATGCGGCCGTGGGGGATCATCGCGACGGTTGCGTCGTAGAACTCCGGCATACCCTGCTTGATCCGATCCCACGGGCCGTTCTCGATGAAGATCGGACCAGGCGAGATCGCGTTGACCCGGATGCCCTTCGGTGCGAGATTCTGCGAGAGGCCGGCGGCATAGGCGATCGCGGCGGCCTTCATCGCGGAGTAACTGGAGGCGCCGGGGCCGAACTGCTCGAGCGCGGCGGTGGTCCCCAGCACCAGCACCGATCCGGCGTCGCTCGCGGCCAGGTAGTCCTCGGCGTACTGAACCCCGCGGGCCAGGCTCATCATGTCGACCTGGTAGTTCTGATCGAACTTCTCGTCGCTCTGGCCACCGCCGCCTCCGCTGGCGTTGCAGATGAGGATGTCGAGGCCCCCCAGCTCGGCTGCTGCCCAGTCGATGAAACCCTTCAGCGCATCGGGATCACCGGCGTCACAGGCCTGGCCGATGATGTTGCCTCGCTCGGACAGCGCCGAGACGGCCTCGTCGACGCCCTCTTGGCCGCGAGCCGAAACGGCCACGCTCGCACCCTCGTCGAGCAGACGGGTGGCGATGGCCCGGCCGATGCCGCGGCTGCCCCCGGTGATGGCCGCCTTCTTGCCTCCGAGACCGAGATCCATGATTCCCCCTGCGATAGCTGGATTGATCGGACCGCGCGGTCCGAGACGGGAGCCGGCAGCCGAATTGACTGACCGGTTAGATACCACCGAAGTGCGACCGGCCACCAATTGTCGTCGGCGGCGTCCGTTGGCGCCAATGGACGGGCCCGGCGCCGGTCAGGGTCAGCGGGGCACGTCCTTGAACGGGATTCCCTTGTCGACCCTTGGTTCGCCCGGTAGGCCGAGGACGCGCTCACCGATGATGTTGCGTTGCACTTCGTCGGACCCTCCGGCGATCCGGTACCCGGGGGCGCCCAGGACGTGGTCGTTCCACACGTAGGTTCCCCACTCACCGCTGTCGGCGGCGAGACGAGAGCCGAGGAGACTCGACACGACTGCGGACATCCGGGTCATGTTCTCGGTCCAGATCAGCTTGCCGATCGAACCCTCGGGACCGGGGGTGCCGCCCTTGGCCAGATCGGCTGACCGCTTCGCCGCCCAGGCCTCGACGCGTTTGTTGACGAACAGGTCGGCGAGCTGTTGGCGGATGACGGGCTGATCGGTGACACCGAGCCAGCGGGCGAGCCCCAGAACCTGGGCCCACGACCCCCCGGGACGATTCGTCGCTCCGCCGCCCGAGTCGCTGTGGTCACGCTCGAAGCCGAGGGTCGTCAGCGCGACCTTCCAGCCCGCACCGATGTCGCCCAGTCGCATGTCATCGGGCACCCGGACGTCGTCGAAGAACACCTCGTTGAACGACTGGCCCCCTGACATCTGCCGAATCGGGCGCACGGTGATGCCGTCCAGATCGAGGGGCAGGATGAACGCCGTCATGCCCTTGTGCTTCGGCGCGTCGAAGTCGGACCGGGCGATGCACTCACCCCACTGGGCGAACTGGGCGCCACTCGTCCACACCTTCTGGCCGTTCAGGACCCATTCGTCGCCATCGCGATCCGCTCTTAGCGAGAGGTTCGCCAGATCGGAGCCTGCGCCCGGCTCGGAGAACAGCTGGATGCAGAGCTCGTCGGTGCGAAGGAAGCTGGCGATGTGCCGTTCTTTTTGTTCGGGCGTCCCGAACAGGTCGATGGTCGGGACGATCAACCCGATGGTCACCGAGAACGACTCGTGACTGCTGGGCACCACGTAGCCCGACTCGAGCTTGCGAAACGCCCGCGCATGGCTGGCCGTCAGTCCGAGGCCGCCGTACGCGGGTGACCACGTGATGGCGTGGTAGCCGCGTTCGGCCTTCCTCTGCTGCCAGGACCGCAGCGCGTGCAGCAGGTCGGACTCGTCGCCGTGGCTCAGGTTGTGGAAGACGGCGACATCGAGCTCGCCCTCACCCCAGACGACCTCGCCCGATGCGCCGTCGTCGGCGAGCTTGGGTTCGCCGTTGGCCGCGAGCCATGCGCCGGCTTCGGCGGCGAAGTCGTCGACATCGATCTGGGACATCTGGAGGGCACCTCGCGACCATCGTGGTGGCCCGCACAGTAGTAACTGACCGGTCAGTTTTGCCCATCGAGTTCGGACTAGCATCCGCTGATGGCCCCGAACGAACGACGCCTGGGTCGACCGCCGGCCTCGAACAGCGCGGCGACCAAGTCGCGCATTCTGGCCGAGGCCCGACGGTGCTTCGCCGACAACGGCTTCGAGGCCTCCACCAACAAGATGCTCGCCGATCGGGCCGACATCACGACCGGTGCGATCTATCACTACTTCGGCTCGAAGCTCGATCTGTTCGTCGACGTCCACCGTCACGTGCACCAGGTGATGTACGACCGGCTCGACGATGCGGTCGAGCCCCACGACTCGTTCCAGGCGAAGCTCGGCGCCATCTTCGACGCCATCCTCGAGCTGCAAGGCGAAGATCCCTGGCTCGCCCGGTTCCTGGTCGCGGCCCGCACCGACATGGGCCGCATTCCCGAGCTCGAAACCGCATTGCGTCCCTTCGCCGGCAGACGCGACGCCTTCTTCGCCGCGCTCGTCGACACCGGCGTGACGACCGGCGAGATCGATGCCGACAAGCGGCAGATGACACTCGACGTGGTCGCCGCCATGCTCATCGGTCTCACCAACGCCGGAACGGCATCGGCCGAGACGCACCGCAGCGCCGTCCGGGGCTTCCGCGAGCTGTGGGCGGGAGCGTTGGCACGCTCGTCCGAACCGGTCTGACGAAACGACGGTGCCAGCCGAGCCATGCAATAGTTCGCTGACTCCCTGTCCTGCCCGCACGACCGATCGGACCGTCAATGCTGCTCATCGCCGGAACCATCACGCTCGACCCTCGCAAGATCGACGAGGCCATGGAGGCAGCGGTCACGATGATGAAGGCGACCCACGAGGAGCCCGGCAACATCGAATACGTGTTCTCGGTCGACCCGATCCGCGAGGGCATCGTGCACGTGTTCGAGAAGTGGGATGGCGAGGAGTCGCTCGCCGCCCACTTCGGCGCACGTCACATGGCCGAGTTCCAGGCCAAGGTCCCGAGCCTCGGGATCACCGGGATGGACATCCGCAAGTACGAGATCGCCTCCGAAGGCCCCATCGCCTGACCGACCTGTACCGCCGACCGCGCCGGGGGCCGACCGTCGACCGGTCAGTGCCGGTCGGGTCGGACGACTCGCTGGTTGCCCTCCGTCCAGAGGGTCTCCAGCACGCGACGGACGATGCGCCATCCGGCGTCGGTTCGGACGAGACGGTCGTGGTAGATGCCGGCCACGATGAAGCTGTCGCCGCCCTCACGGCCCCGGAGCACGTGTTGCGCGTGGAAGTAGCAGCGCGCCGTCGCGGTGTCGCCGTCGATCCTCACGTCGTGCGTGTTCACCATGTGCTGGCTGGCGTCGAGCGGCGCGAGGGCCGATGTGACCCGCTCGACGATGGCGTCGATGCCGTGACAGTCGGTTCCGAGCGAGGCGTGGGCATCCGGAGTGAACACGTCGCGCAGGCCCTCGCCGTCGCCGGTGTCGAGGCACCAGCAGTAGCGCACCGCCAGCGCCACGATGTCGCGCTCGTCGAGCAGTCGTGCGACGCCCTCATCCATGGCCGCTGACGCTAGCTCGTCGCCGGTGGCGACGAGCTGGCCACCGCGACCAGTTCGGGTTTGGGGGGAATGCCAGGGTGATGTGGCTGTAGGTTCACTCTTCACGATCGGTTGGACCAGGAGGCAGCACGTGAAGGTCGCGCTGACGATTCGAGATCACCTCGAGCGCGCCGCGCTCGTCTACGGCGAACGCGTCGCCATCCACGACGAACCCGACCAGCCCGCGGCCCCGCTCGGACCCCTCACCTACGCCGACCTGCGCTCGCATGCCGCCGCCCTCGCCGCCGGTCTCGAACACCTCGGTGTGCCCCAGGGTGGGCGGGTTGCGCTCGTGTCGCAGAACTCGGCCCGGATGCTCGTGTTCTTGATGGGCACGAGCGGCTGGGGTCGCGTCGGCGTACCCGTCAACTTCCGGCTCCACCGCGACGAGGTCGCCTACATCATCGAACATTCCGGAGCCGAGGTTCTGCTCGTCGACCCCGAGCTGGCCGACGATCTCGCCGACATCGATATCGCCCACCGATTCGTTCTCGGCGCCGAGTCCGATGCCAAGCTCTACCGCTTCGGCGTCGAGCCCGCCGAATGGGAACCTGACGAGGACGCGACGGCCACCATCAACTACACGAGCGGCACGACGGCCCGCCCGAAGGGCGTCGAGATGACGCACCGGAACCTGTGGATCAACGCCGCGACGTTCGGCTGGCAGACCGGCATCAGCGACCGCGACGTGTACCTCCACACGCTTCCGATGTTCCACTGCAACGGATGGGGCATGCCCTATGCGCTCACCGCCATGGGTGCACCCCAGGTCGTGCTGCGCAAGGTCGACGGCGCCGAGATCCTGCGCCGCATCGAGCAACACGGCGTCACCCTGCTGTGCGGGGCTCCGGCGGTCGTCGCCGCCATCCTCGACGCCGCCGCCGGCTGGGACGGCCCGATCCCCGGCGCCGGCACCGTTCGCATCGTCGTCGCCGGTGCACCGCCGCCCACCCGAACCATCGAACGGGTCGAGACCGAGCTCGGCTGGGAGTTCATCCAGATCTATGGCCTCACCGAGACCTCCCCGCTGCTCACGATGAGCCGATGCCGATCCGAGTGGGACGAGCTCACGCCCGGCGAGCGGGCCAAACGTCTCGGCCGCGCCGGCGCGCCCGCCCTCGGCGTACAGATGCGCGTGGACGACGACGGCGAGCTGCTCGCGCGGAGCAACGTCGTGCTCAAGGGCTACTGGGACCAGCCCGAGGCGACGGCCGCCGCGATTCGGGACGGCTGGTTCCACACCGGCGACGGCGGATACATCGACGACGCCGCGTACGTGAACATCGAGGACCGCAAGAAGGACGTCATCATCTCGGGCGGCGAGAACGTGTCGTCGATCGAGGTCGAGGATGCGCTGTTCTCACATCCCGCCGTGGCCGAGGCTGCGGTGATCGGGGTGCCCGACGCCAAGTGGGGCGAGACCGTGAAGGCGCTGGTCGTGCTGGCGCCGGGCGCGGCCGCAACCGAGACCGAGATCATCGATCACTGCCGTGACCGACTGGCGCACTTCAAGTGCCCGACGTCGGTCGAGTTCCGCGAGGAGCTCGCCCGCACGGCCACCGGCAAGCTCCA
>JAOTZB010000022.1 GCA_029861625.1 Acidimicrobiia bacterium | reverse complement strand
CCCGGTAGGTGTCGACGTTGCGCTGAAGTCGCAGGGCCGTCTCACACGTCGTGTGATCGCAGCTCGGCTGCCCGTCCTGGGCGGCGAAGTCGAACATGCACGTGTTGCACGTGACCTCGAGCTCGCTCGGGAGCCCGGGGCAGTCGTAGAAGCTGCACGGCCGCGCCTCCTCGGCCGTGACGGCTGCCGGGTTGCAACCGGGGCACGTCGGACGGAACTCCCTGACCGCGCGTGACAGCGCCGTGTAGTCGGTGGAGGCCATGACGATCCCTCCGTCAGAATCCACTGGGTTCGCCTACCATCGTGTTGCGCTCGAGGGAGGGCCCGGTAGAGGAATACGTCACGGTCTGGCTCAGCGAGATCGCCAGGCGTCGATCGACGTCGAGCTGAGGGCGCGGCCGGGAGCGTCAGCTCAGGTGATGGTGCTGTCGTCGTGATCGGCGTGTTTCAAAGACAGGGCCCTCCACACGTCGTCGGCGCTCATCGCAAGATGCTCGTGATGGGTGAGTGCGTGGATCACCTCACGAAGACTCGTGGACAGCTGCTCCGACTTCCCGAGCGCTTCGGGGTGGATGTCGCCGTGCTCGTCGTGGGCCCTCGTCAACATCGCCACGATGTCATCGGCGTCGACCGCGAGATGCTCGAGGTGATCTGCGAGGGTGCCGGGAGACGGCTCGGTGGTCATGACGATCTCCGAAGATTGGACGTAGTGGGCTGCCAACAGACCCGACAATAGCGTCGGTTTCGGCACGCCCACCCCTCGCCGCCAGGTCAGGCAGTGGACCTTCGACCCTTTACCGGCGGTCGGCGCCGGACGACGCTGGCCATGCCTGATCGAGCGTCGCTGCAGGAGGGCATGGGACGTGTCGGACCGAAGCGGGTCACTGCCGATGCTGTGGTCGCGACCCGAGCCCGATGTCGTCAGGCTCGTGATTGCCGTCATGGCGCCGACGGCGGCGATCACGGGCGTCGCCACCGTGCTCATCGGGACCGGTTGGGGGCTCTGGGCCGCGACCGTGCACGGAATCGCCGCACTGTGCCTCGCGTTGGCGGTGCCGGCGCACTATCTCTTCGGTCTGTCGGATCGGCGACGGGGCGGGTTCGACTGGTGGCGGACGGTGCTGTTGCTGACGGCCTTCGTGGTTGCGCTGGTCTCTGGTGTCCTCCGTGCTCGCGGGCTCCGCTCGGCCCCCGCCGGGACGACTTGGCTCACCATCCACTTCGTCGCCGGCGCAGCCTTCATGGTGCTGGGAGCAATCCATGTCGTTGCCCGCCGTCGCGCCGTCGGCCCGATTCGCGTCGATCGGCGGGCGTTTCTCCGGGCCGGCGCGATTGCCGGCGTCGGCACCGCGGGATTCGTCGCGCTCGAGGGTGTCAACACGGTGTTCTCGCTTCCGGGCGCCGACCGCCGATTCTCGGGGTCCTACGAGATCGGTTCGTTCGTGCCCGACGACATGCCGTCGGTGACGTGGTTGAACGACGACAAGCCGCTCGTCGACCCCGACGAGTGGGAGCTGACCCTCTCCGGCGGCGACGCAGCGCAGTCGATCCCGTACGACGCACTCCGCTCCTTCGACGATCAGTTGACCGCCGTCCTCGACTGCACCGGTGGCTGGTACTCCGAACAGCACTGGACCGGCGCTCGCCTCGACCGGCTGCTTCCATCCGATGCCCGTGGTCGAAGCGTCGTCGTTCGCTCGGCCACCGGTTATTCGCGCCGTTTCCCGCTCGGTGATGCGTCGAAGATGCTCATCGCCCACCAGCTGGGTGACGAGACACTCAGCCCTGGCCATGGCTTCCCTGCCCGTCTGGTCGCACCGGGCCGGCGTGGCTTCTGGTGGGTCAAGTGGGTGACAGAGGTGGAGGTGTCCAACACTCCGTGGTGGTGGCAGCTCCCCGTTCCGCCGACCTGAGACGCTCTACGTAGAAGCGTTCCTGACGCGTCAGCTGTGGCTCGTGTCGATGACGCAGAAGCGGTTGCCCTCGGGATCGGCGAGGACAACGAAGTCGGGGTTCTCGGGGTATCGATCCCAGTCGACACGCGTCGCACCGATGGAGACGAGTCGCGCGATCTCGCTGGCCTGGTCGGCGGCGTCGCCTGCGTAGAGGTCCAGGTGGACGCGGGGATGGGGCTGCACCGGTGTCTCGCTGACGTCGAGTGCCAGATGGGTACCCGCCCCCGTCGGCGGCGCGAGGATCGCGAAGTCGTCTCCGCCGGTGATCTCCCGTACCGGGACGTAGTTCAGCGCCTGTGTCCAGAAGGCAGCAGCACGGTGGAGATCCTCCACGCCCATCACGACCGTTCCGACGCTCAGCACGTCCTCAGTCTTGCAGCCGCGGCCCGGCCGGTGTCCTGGATCGACGCCGGTCACTCGCCGACGGTGCCGTCGAGGCTCTCTCGCAGCAGGTCCAGGTGGCCACAGTGGCGGGCCGTCTCTTCGATCAGATGGGTGAGCGCGTATCGCAACGCGAACTCCATACCGTCCGACCGCGCGACGGAGTCGAGCGGGTCGTAGCCGATCGCCAACCGCGACCGTTCGCACTCCGCGACGTACTCCGTCACGATCGCCGCCAACGTGTCTCCGGGAGCGATCGGGAAGTTGCCGTGAGGATCATCCTCTGGCCGTCGCTCGCTCGTCACCGACCTCGGTCGGCGTGACCCGGTTGACCTCGAACGGCGCGTCCCCCTCGACCACCGCCCGAGTCTGCCACGACATGGGTCGCGATCGAGATCCTCAGCCGAACGGCCGTCGAGACTCTCGGGGGATCTGAGACTCGGCGTCACCCGCGACGCCGTCATGGTCGTCTGTTTCTGTAGGAGCCCGATTCCGGGTGAAGGAGAGAGACTCATGCGCGACAACCGAATCCTCACGATCGCCGCCATCGCCCTCATGGGCGGGCTGCTGGTCGCGGCCTGCGGGAGCGACGCCGAAGCGCTGTCGAAGCCCGAGTTCATCGAGCAAGCCAACGCCATCTGCCAGGCGAGCCAGGACGAGGCGGATCCGCTGTTCGAGGCGGCCTTCGCCGAGTTCGAGGACTTGGACCCGAACGACCCGGCCACTCAGGAATTCCTCTATGCCCGATTTGCCGAGGCCATGGATGAGATCAAGCCGATCCTCGACCAACAGCTCGACGACATTCGTGCGCTCGAGCCTCCCTCGGAGGACAAGGACCTCATCGAGACGCTCATTGCCGATCAGGACGCGGCACTCACCGAGTTCGTTGGCCTCCTCGACGCCGCCTTGGCCGGTGATGAGGAGGCTCGCGCCATCATCGACAGCGAAGAAGAGGACCCCTTCGCTGACATCGACCGACGGGCGCGTGAGTACGGGCTCACCGTGTGCGGCACACAGGACGGGTAGCAACAGCGCCCCTCGACGACGCCGAGCACGCCACCGATGAACAGCCGCTTTGTGTGGAGCGGGTGACGAGAATCGGTACGCCGGCGGTGCGCCGCAGTCCTGCGCGACGAGGTCGATTGGTTGCTCAGGGCAGATCGCTGGCGGGATGCTCTACCGTTGAATGCCGATGACTCGGGTGCAGGCTCGCCGATCGCTGTCCTTCGCCATCCTCCTGGTCGCCGTGTTGGCCGCATCGTGTTCGAATCCGGAGCCGGCGGTCTGGCCCGATCTGGGTGCCGACGACCTGTTCAGCGGCGATCCCGTCCGAATTGACATCTCGATGTTTGACGCCGTGCCCGGCGCCATCTTCGATCCTCACGACACGGTCGGCCCAGGCGACAGTCCGGCTATCAACCGTCTATTCGAGCAGCGACAAGCGGGCAGTGTGCTCGAGCGTCACTATCCGAACGCGACGCTGTACGACGGCGACGCGCCACTCAGTAACGGCGTGAAAGTCCTCTTCGTGGAGGAAGACGACCAGTTCTTCTTGCTCGAGGACCACATGGCAGGACACTTCGACAGTCCGATCGGACCATTTCGTGGAGATCCCCGCGAACTGCTCTTGGCCGCCGCCGGTACGTGACGGAGCTCCCCGGCGGTTCGGTGACCTTGATCGAGCGGGTTGCTCGGCCCACACCGCGGGCATCCTGGCTGGGACCCCGGGCGACGACGAGACCGCCGACCGGCGCCGAGGAGCAGAGGTGTGGGTCCGGCGGGGGAAGATCTTGTCGACATCGCGGTACTCCTGGAGCATCGAGGGCAGGAGGTGTCGGCGTTGCAGCTGGCCGGTGGAGTGGAGGTTTGGCGGTAGCAACCAGGAGCTGATCGACCTCGAAGCGCTCGACTGGGCGACGAAGCCTCGATCAGCTGGAACGTAGACAGCTGACGGCTTCTCGCTGGGCACTGCATGACGTGTCAGGTGGTGATCTCGACGGGGTCCGGTTCTCGTTAGCCGTGTGTTCTTCCATCCATGGAGACGTCGTTTCGATTCTCGTTGAACCAGCCGGGTGTTGCGACATCGGGTCAGGATCCCTGGCGAGCTGGGGACCGTCGTGTCGGGGTAGAGAGAGCCTCACGAGCGCTGCTACTTTGTGTCAACTCACGAAAGACAACGGAGGACGCGGAGATGCGCAAGGTACTGGCGTTGCTAGCGGCGACGGCGCTGATGGTCGCCGCCGGGACAGCCCCGGCGGCAGCGGCCGGGTTCACGCACGGGATTGTTCTCGAAGTCGACGGCACGGACTACTTCCTCGCGGGGGCTCCGGACGGTCCGGGCGGTGCCGTGGATATCCCCGGACACGACTGGGTCGCAGCCGGCCCTAACCAGATCGTCGGCAAGCACTACAACACGGGCCCGTTCGGAGCACCGCAGTGGTGGTCTTCGGACGCGCCCGACGGCAAGCTGCTCTTCGTCGTACACGGTGTCATCGACACCTGGACTCCGGAGAAGGCGACCGACTACGCCGCAGCCGGCTACGTGCACTACCACGAGCTGGTGGCAGTCGCTGACGGGTCGCTGCATCCTACGAAGGTTGTGTGGCTGCGGCATCATGCCCTAGCTCGCTTCAATTTGGACGGCGGGCCGCGCCCAGACCTTGCCCATCAGGTCCGGCCGGGCATCGACTTCAACTTCATCAACAATTGGTTCGTGCCTTACGCGCCGTAGCCACTGGTCGTTCCATTGGGCTGCCAGAGATGCGCTCGCGCCCCGATAACGCCCACCGACCCTGCGACCAGGCTCACCCGCTATCGAAGCCTCTTTGTGTCAAGAGGTGGTCTCGGGCGGCTTCGGGGCGCGGCCGGTCTGGTCCTTGCCGGTGGCGTGGGCGCGGTCGTAGGGTCGATGTTGGGTCCGGGAAGTGACTTGTCCGAAGAGCCGGTGTTCAGGATGTTGAGCCGGTCACGCTGGAGTCAGAGTCGTTCCTGGGTGTCCTCCCGGGCCCACCCGGCGCAGTCGGTGGTGACTGTTCGGGCGTCTGTGACGAGGTGGCGGTAGACGCGGTCAGAGATCCGGCGTTTCAGCGCGCGGATGGCTTCTTTGGAGGTCTTGCCTTCTGCGATCTTTCGGTCGTAGTAGGCGCGGCCGTCGGTCTGGTTGGCGAGCTGAGAGATCGCGATCACATGGATGGCCCAGTTCAGCTGCCGGTTCCCTCGCGGGTTGAGACGGTGCCGGGTCTTGTTGCCTGAGGACGCTTCGATCGGTGCGGTCGCGTTGTAGCTGGCGAAGTGTCCCTGGTCGCGAACCGGCCGATGTCGCCGGTGTGGCCGATGACGATCGCCGCGACGATCGGGCCGACTCCATACATGTCAGTCAGTGACGTGCCCGACGCCGCGACCGCGGTGATGATCCGACGCTTCGAAGCGGTGAGTAGCTCGTCGTAGCGTTCGATGTCAGCGACGAGCTCCCGGGCGATCTCGAGGCGTTGCCGGTCGATCTGGGCAGGACCCCGTCTCACTGAGCAGGCGGATACGCGGAAGGCGTCGCGATACCTCGCGCATGCCGGTTCGGGCGAAGTGGATGACATGGGTTGGCGTTTGGACAGACGTGGCTTTGTTGAAACGCGAGGCATGCTCCGGCGGGTGGCGATCGCGCAAGGAGCGCGACACCGGGTCAGCGGGTCTTTCGCAGCGCTCGACGAGCTCTCCTCCGATCCGCTGACCTCGGTACTCCTCGACGATGTCGCCGGCGTTCACGTTGGGGGCGACGGGCACGGGTCTTGGTTGGCGTGGCGACGATCTGAGGCGGGTTGGATCTTCGCCGTTATGGGCGCGGGCCGATCGGAAACGACGAGAAATCGCGCGGAGCGTTGCGAGGCGACCACAGCTTCGAACTGAGAGAAAATGTACTCTGTCCTGCGTAAACGCAGGTCAGAGTTTCGAGCGGGTGACCGGGATCGAACCGGCATCATCAGCTTGGAAGGCTGAGGTTCTAGCCATTGAACTACACCCGCAGGTGCGCCAAGCGTAGCGAGCGACCCAGCCGTTGGGGTCGAGCCCAGACGACGCGTGGGCGTCGCCGAAACGGCCATGGGCGACGGCAGGTCGCCCCGTTACACTCCGCTGGGTGAACAGCACAGTCGAGGAACTCGACGACAACCGGGTCAAGGTGTCGGTCGACGTCGCAGAGGAAGAGCTCGAAGGCGCGATCGACGCGGCCTTCCGCAAGATCGCCAAGGAGGTCCGGCTGCCGGGCTTCCGGCCCGGCAAGGTGCCACGCAAGGTGCTCGAGGCCCGTTTCGGCGCCGACTTCGCCCGGGGCGAGGCGCTGCGCGACGCCATCCCTGAATTCTACGTGCAGGCCGTGCGTGAGCACGAGGTCGACGTGATCGCGCCGCCCGAGTTCGAGGTCACCGCCGGCGAGGAAGCCGGTCCGGTCTCCTTCGATGCCGTGGTCGAGACCCGCCCCTTGATCACCATCACCGGCTACGACGCCCTCACCGTCGAGATACCCAGCCCGCTGGTCGGCGACGACGAGGTGAGCGACCAGCTGGACACCCTGCGAGGCCAGTTCGGCGAGCTCGCGTCGGTCGACCGGTCCGCGATCGAAGGCGACCACGTCACCATCGACATCGCCGGCACCCACGACGGCGAAGACGTCCCCGGCCTCACCGCCGACGACTACGTGTACGAGGTCGGTAGCGGCGCCGTTGTCGCCGAGATCGACGAACACCTCACCGGAACCAAGGTCGGCGACATCATCGAGTTCGACGCCGAGCACCCCGATCCCGACACCGAGGGAGCGCTCAGCTTCCGCATCCTGGTCAAGGACGTGCAGGAGAAGGTGCTGCCCGACCTCGACGACGCGTTCGCCGTGCAGGCATCCGAGTTCGAGACCGTCGACGAGCTGCGCAACGACATCATCGAGCGGCTCAGCGAGGGGAAGCGGCAGCAGGCGCTCGCCATGGCCAGCGACGGCACCGCCACCGAGCTGGCTGCCCTCGTCGACCTCGAACCACCGGCCGCCCTCATCGACTCCGAGGTCCAGCAACGCCTCCAAGACCTCGTCATGCGCCTCCGCCAGCAGGGCATCGACATCGAGCAGTACTTCGAGATGACGGGCCAGTCGCCCGAGCAGCTCCAGCAGAGCCTGCGCGAACCCGCGGCCAAGGCAGTGCTCGTCGACCTGGCGCTCCGGCACATCGTGGTCGGCGAGGAGCTCGAAGCCACCGACGACGACATCGACGCGGAGTTCGAGAACCTCGCGACCCAGCTCGGCAGCGATGTCGAGGCTGTCCGCGACCAGTTCGAGACCGTCGGCACGATGTTCGAGCTGCGAGCCGACATCGCGAAACGCAAGGCGATGGAATGGTTGACCGACCGCGTGACGTTGATGGACGAAGACGGCAACACCATCGACCGGTCGTTGCTCGAAGCACCCGAGGTCGACACCGACGAAGGCGACGACGAAATTGATGAGGCATCCGCCGTCGAAAGCGGCCAGGATGTTGCCATCGGCGACGATGACGCAGTCGACGACGGTGCCGCCGCCTCGACCAATCCCGAGGACACCGACACCGAAGAGGACACGCCCTGATGAATTGGACCATCCCGCCCCGCAACTACCTGGTGCCGACTGTCGTCGAGCAGACCAATCGGGGCGAGCGCGGCTACGACCTCTACTCGAAGCTGCTCAAGGAGAACATCATCTTCCTGGGCACGCCCATCGACGACACCATCGCCAACCTCGTCTGCGCGCAGCTGTTGCACCTCGAGTCGGAGAATCCCGACAAGGACGTCAGCCTCTACATCAACAGCCCCGGTGGCGACATCAACGCGCTGTTCGCCATCTACGACACCATGCAGTACATCAAGCCCGGGATCGCCACGATCTGCTTCGGCCAGGCCGCATCGGCTGCTGCGGTGCTGCTCGCGGCGGGTACACCAGGCAAGCGTCTGGCTCTGCCACACTCTCGGGTGTTGATTCACCAGCCCTACGCCGGAGCGCAGGGTCAGGTCTCCGACATCGAGCTGGCCTCGAAGGAGATTCAGCGGCTCAAGCATCAGCTCGAGCAGCTCCTCGCCCGGCACACCGGCCAAGATGTGGAGAAGATCGCAGTCGACACCGATCGGGACTTCGTCATGACGGCCGCCGAGGCCAGGGAATACGGCATTATCGATGAAGTCATCGACAGCCGCGACCAAGTCGACAACAGTGGCGCTATCGCTGCCCTGAGCTGAGGGCACGGAGACGACGAAGGGATCCGGGGGAGTGGCCAAGTTCGGAGAAGGCGGCGAGCTGCTGAAATGCTCGTTCTGCGGGAAGTCACAAAAACAGGTCAAGAAGCTCATCGCCGGCCCCGGTGTCTACATCTGTGACGAGTGCATCGACCTCTGCAACGAGATCATCGAGGAAGAGCTCGCCGAGACCCCCGAGCTCGGATTCGACGAGCTCCCCAAGCCGGCCGAGATCTTCGAGTTCCTGAACGACTACATCATCGGCCAGGAGCACGCCAAGCGCATCATGTCGGTGGCGGTCTACAACCACTACAAGCGCGTCAAGATGGGTGTCACCGCGGCCGACGACGTCGAGCTCGCCAAGTCGAACATCCTGCTCGTCGGGCCCACCGGCTGCGGCAAGACGCTCATGGCCCAGACCCTGGCCCGCATGCTCAACGTGCCGTTCGCCATCGCTGACGCCACGGCGCTCACCGAGGCCGGTTATGTCGGCGAAGACGTCGAGAACATCCTGTTGAAGCTCATCCAGTCCGCTGACTACGACGTCAAGAAGGCCGAGACGGGCATCATCTACATCGACGAGATCGACAAGATCGCCCGCAAGAGCGAGAACCCGTCGATCACCCGCGACGTGTCGGGCGAAGGTGTGCAGCAGGCGCTGCTGAAGATCCTCGAGGGCACCACCGCCTCGGTGCCGCCCCAGGGTGGTCGCAAGCATCCCCACCAGGAATTCATCCAGATCGACACCACCAACGTGTTGTTCATCTGCGGTGGGGCATTCGCCGGCATCGACAACATCATCGAGAGCCGGCTCGGGTCCAGCGGTGTCGGCTTCGGGGCCGATATCCGTCGCACGTCCGAGAAGAACGTCGGCGAGCTCTACAACAAGATGCGGCCCGAAGACCTGTTGAAGTTCGGCCTGATCCCCGAATTCATCGGTCGACTGCCGGTGATGGGCGCGGTGGCCAACCTCGACCAGGAGGCGCTCGTGCGCATCCTCGTCGAACCGAAGAACGCGCTCGTCAAGCAGTACCAGAAGTTCTTCGAGTACGAAGAGGTCGAGCTCGAGATCAGCGACGATGCACTCGCTGCCGTCGCCGACAACGCGCTCACGCGCGGTACCGGCGCCCGCGGGCTCCGTGCCATCCTCGAAGAGGTGCTGCTCGGGGTCATGTACGAGCTGCCGAGTCGAACCGATGTCGCCCGCTGCGTCATCGATGCCGACGTCGTGAACGAGAAGGCCGAACCCACGCTCGTCCCGCGCTCGGCCGACACCGCTCGCGAACGGCCCCGCCGAGCAGCGTCCTAGCTCGTCGGTGACCAAACGCGCTGCCGCCACCCTCGCCGACGGGCTGGCGTTCCTCGAACGCCACATCAACCTCGAGGCCACGGCGAACATCTCGGCCGGCAAGGTCGAGCACCTCTCCCTCGACCCCATGAGAGCGCTCGTCGCGCTCCTCGGTGACCCTCAGACCGACGTGCCCTTCGTGCACCTCACCGGCACGAACGGCAAGGGTTCCACCGCCATGCTGATCACGCGTCTGCTGGTCGCGACCGGTCTGTCGGTCGGCACCTACGCCAGCCCGCACGTGAGCGCCGTGAACGAACGCATCCAAGGCAACGGTATCCCGATCGACGACGACGATCTCGCCGAGCTGCTGGCCACCGTCGAGCTGGTCGTGTCGACACTCGACCACTCACCGAGCTACTTCGAGATCATGACGGCCTCGGCCTACCGGTGGTTCGCCGACCTCGCCGTCGATGCAGCCGTTGCCGAGGTGGGGATCTTCGGCCGGTACGACGCGACGAACGTGGCCGACGGTCGGGTCGCGGTGATCACCAACGTCGGCTTCGACCACACCGACGGCCACGAGGGCTGGCGAACCGACATCGCCGAGGAGAAGGCCGGCATCATCAAGCCCGGCTCGACGCTCGTGCTGGGCGAGACGGCAACGGAGCTGCGACCGATCTTCTTGGGCGAGGGCGCCGACGACGTGCTCGTACGGGGCGAGGACTTCGGCTGTCACGACGACCGGCTCGCCGTCGGTGGCCGGGTCGTCGGAATCCACACGAACCGGTCGCGATTCGACGACGTGTTCATGTCCCTCCACGGCGGCCACCAGTCGCGCAACGCCGCGTTGGCGGTCGCGGCCACCGAGGCATTCCTCGACGCTGCGCTCAGCCAAGAGGTAGTCGAGGAAGCGTTCGCGGACGCATCGCTGCCCGGCCGCTTCGAGGTGCTCGGACACGGCCCGCTGGTGGTGGTCGACGGCGCACACAACGTCGATGCCCTCACTGCGGCCGTGCGCACCATGACCGAGGACTTCGCCAACAACGGCCGACGGATCCTGATCGTCGGAATCATGCGCGGCCGCGATCCGGTGACGCTGCTCGAGGCGGTCGAAGCCCAGTCGGCCGATCTCGTGCTGGCCTGCCGACCACCATCGCCGCGTGGCCTGCCGGCCGACGAGCTCGCGGCCGCGGGCCGTGCGATCGGCGTGCGCATCGAGGCCGCCGGCGAGCCCGAGGAGGCCATCGAACGGGCCTTGCTGCTGGCCGATGACCGAGATGCCATCTTCGCCTTCGGGTCGCTGTATGTGGCGGGCGCCATCCGCGACACGATCCTCGGCTAGTAGGGCCCCGGGGCCGAGCAACCCTGCCGGCGTCTCGGTGGGGCCAACAGGTCCGCACCGATAGCCTCGCCGACGTGAACAAGACTCTCGTGCTCTGCAAACCCGATGCGGTCGAACGCGGCCTCGTCGGACAGATCATCGCCCGGTTCGAGGCCAAGGGACTCACCGTCGCGGCGTTGCGAATGCTCACCATCGACGAGGAACTGGCCTCCCGGCACTACGCCGAACACGTCGGGAAGCCGTTCTACGACGATCTCGTCGCGTTCATCGGCCGGTCACCGGCGGTCGCGATGGTCATCGAGGGCCCCGACGACGTCTACGCGATCGTGCGATCGATGATGGGAGCCACCAATGCCGCCGAGGCCGCCCCCGGCACGATCCGCGGCGACCTCAGTGCCCAGTTCACCGAGAACCTCGTGCACGGCTCCGACAGCACCGAATCCGCGGCGCGCGAGATCGCGATCTTCTTCGACTAGTTCTCCCAGTGAGTCGGCTGCGCCGAGCGGGCCGCGTGATTGCATTTCCATTACGATGATCTACACTTGCTCAGACGGCATGGCGTAGGGGCCAGCCCTCATCGGACTACTCCGGTCCGGTCGAGTCGCAACTTCCCTGCGCTCGTGCCGAGGACCCACATGGCCGACAAGTTCTTGCACTCACTCACCGGGATGGTCGGCCGCGACATGGCCGTCGATCTGGGCACCGCCAACACGCTCGTGTACGTACGGGGCGAGGGCATCGTCCTCGACGAACCCTCGGTGGTGGCCATCAACACGCGCACCGGCGAGCCGCTCGCGGTCGGCAGTGAGGCCAAGCGCATGATCGGCCGCACCCCGAGCCACATCCAGGCCATTCGCCCGCTGAAGGACGGCGTCATCGCCGACTTCGACGTGTGCGAGAAGATGCTGCGGTACTTCATCCAGAAGGTTCACCGGAGCCGTTTCGCCAAGCCCCGCATGGTCATCTGTGTTCCGTCCGGCATCACCGGCGTCGAGAAGCGAGCCGTGCAGGAGGCCGCCGAGTTCGCCGGCGCCCGCAAGCCCGCCTACATCATCGAAGAGCCGATGGCCGCGGCCATCGGGGCCGGCCTGCCCGTGCAGGACCCCACCGGCAACATGATCGTCGACATCGGCGGCGGCACCACCGAGGTCGCGGTCATCTCCCTCGGCGGCGTGGTTGCCAGCCAGTCGGTCCGCGTCGGAGGCGACGAGCTCGACGATGCCGTGCTCCAGTACATCAAGAAGGAATACAGCCTCGCGCTCGGTGTCCGCACCGCCGAAGAGGTGAAGGTGCAGATGGGCTCGGCCTGGCCACTCGAAGAGGAGCTCTACGCCGAGATCCGGGGTCGCGACCTCGTGTCGGGCCTGCCGAAGACCATCGTGATCAGCACCGAAGAGATCCGCGACGCCTTGTCCGAGCCGGTCTCGTCAATCGTCGACGCCGTCAAGGTCACCCTCGACAAGACACCTCCCGAGCTCTCCGCCGACATCATGGAAGAAGGCATCGTGCTCGCGGGCGGCGGCGCGCTGTTGAACGGGCTGCCCGAGCGCATGCACAACGAGACCGGTATGCCCATCCAGGTGGCGCCCGACCCGTTGTTCGCGGTGGCACTCGGATCCGGGCAATCCCTCGAGGAGTTCGAGGCGCTACAGGGCGTGCTCTTCTCCTCACCTGAGGCCTGACCGACCGTCGAACCATGCCGCGAACCTTCGAGGCGGGACGCTCCCGGCCTCGAATCCTCTTCGTGTTGATCATTGCCTCGATCACACTGCTGACCCTCGACTTCCGCGACGTCGGGCCGTTCGGCTCGCTGCAGACATCAGCACGCAACGCGCTCGAACCGGTGCGCTCCGGGGCCGAACAGGCGCTCGATCCGGTCACCGATCTCTGGGACGATGTCTTCACCACCGAGGGCGCGAGCGACGAGCTCGACGAGCTCCGGGCCGAGAACGCCAAGCTCAAGGGCGAGATCATCACACAGGACAACGCCGAGGACCTGCTCGCGTCGGTGCTGTTGCAGCTCGACATCCCCTACGTGGGGAACATCGACCGGGTGGTCACCCAGGTGGTCGCCGGATCGATTGGCAACTTCGACGACTTCCACATCGAGATCGACAAGGGCACCGTCGACGGCATCAAGGTCAACATGCCGGTCATCAGCGAAGGTGGGCTGGTCGGCCGCGTCGTCGAGGCGAACCGTTCCCGGTCGCGGGTGCTGCTCATCGTCGACCCGGGTTTCAACGTCGGCATTCGTGTCGTCGGGTCGGACGAGGAACTGGCGGTCGCCCACGGCGGCGGATGGGGTGAGCCGCTCCAGGTCACCGAGGACATCAATCCGCGTGCCGAGATCGAGGTAGGAACTCCGGTGCTGACCAGCGGCCTCGACAACAGCCTCTATCCGGCCAACATCCCACTCGGGTTCATCACCGATGTCCGGCTCGACGAGGGTGCGTTGACACAGATCCTCGAGATCGAGCCGGCCGGCGAGCTCGAGAGCCTGCGATTCGTCACGGTGTTGTTGTTCGACCCCGACGGAAGCGACGACTCGTCATGAACGCGTACATCCGTGTGGCACTCGTCATCCTCACCGGCGTGTTGATGCAGCTCAGCCTGTTCAACGACCTCCGCATCGCCGACGTCGCACCCGAGCTCGTCCTCGCGATCGCGATCGTGGCGGGAATGACCGGCGGCAGCGAACGCGGGGCCGTCGTGGGTTTCGTCGCCGGGCTGCTCCTCGACCTGTTCCTCGCCACACCGTTCGGGTTGAGCGCGCTCACCTACAGCATCGTGGCGTATCTGGCCGGCATGGTCGCCAACGCGGTGATAGACGCGAACTGGCTCGTGTCGGCACCGGTCGTCGCCGTCGGCAGCGTCGGCGGGTTGGGGCTGTACGTGCTCTTCGGCGAGCTGCTGGGCCAGGAGCACTTCTACACCGACCGATTCTGGTGGATCCTCCTGGTCGCCGGTCTGTACAACGGGGTACTCGGCGGCCTGATCACGCGGGTCCTGCGATGGGCATGGCAACCGCTCCAACAGGCAGGGGTGCGCCCCACGGCGCGCTTCGGGATGCTGAACTGATCGCTGATGGCCGTCCAGGACTCCCAGCGTTTCCGTCTCAATCTGCTCGGCATCGTCGTGCTCTCGCTCTTCGCGGCCCTGTTCGCCCGGCTGTACTACCTCCAGGTCCTCACCGAGGCCGAATTCCAGGAAGCAGCGCGAACCAACGTCGAACGCGTCATCCCGATCCAGGCGCCACGGGGTCGCATCCTCGACACCGAGGGCCGCGTCCTCGTCGACAACCAGACCACGCTCGTTGTCACCGTCGACGCCTTCGTCGTCCGCGACCAGCTCACGTCACCGGAGCTGCGTCAGGATCTGTCGTTGCGTCTCGCCAGAGCGCTGAGCGAGTCGGGTCGTCTCACGAAGGCGGCCGACATCCGGGCCGAGCTCGAAGACAGCAAGTACGGGCCGTTCGACAAGATTCCCGTCGCTGAGGGGGTGACTCAGGAGTTCAAGGTGTGGCTGCTCGAACGGCAAGCCGACTTCACCGGTGTCGAGATCCAGCCCGTGACGGTTCGGTACTACCCGTATGGCGTGGCCGCGGCCCATGTCCTCGGCTACATCGGTCCCATCAACGAGAGCGAGCTCGAGCTGCGGGCGAGCTCGCTCAAGGCGTACCAGCCGTTCGACGACATCGGAAAGGCCGGTGTCGAGCTGGCGTTCGAAGATGTGCTCCGCGGTGTCCCCGGCAACCAACGGCTCGTGGTCGACGCACGAGGAAACATCGTCGAGTACGGCGAGGTGACCTCGCCCGAGCCCGGCAACGACATCCAGCTCACGATCGACATCGACCTGCAGGTGATGGCCGAACAGGAGCTGGTCGCCGGGCTCGAGCGCGCCCGCCTCGAGATCGACAGCAACGGCACCGGCGATTTCTTCAACGCGCCTGCCGGCGTGACGGTGATCCTCGATCCCGACGGCTCGGCCGTGTTGGCCATGGCCTCCTACCCGTCCTATGACCCCCGCGACTTCGTCGAGGGCATCAGCGCCGAGCAGTTCGAGGTCCTGGTCGACGAGAGCGCGGGCGCGCCGCTCAACAACCGCGCCATCCAGGGTCTCTACGCGCCCGGTTCCACGTTCAAGCCCTTCACGGCATACGCGGCGATGAACGCCGGGCTCATCAGCGACCGTGGTGCGCTCACCCAGTTCTCGCCCCTCAACGACCCCGGCTTCTTCGTGCTGCCGGGTTGCGACGGGGGCAAGTGCGAGTTCCAGAACGCGAATCGCACGCCCTATGGCCCGGTCGACCTCCGGGCGGCGATCACCGTCTCGAGCGACGTGTACTTCTACCAACTGGCGTGGTTCTTCGAGAGCTTCGCAGGGGTCAGACGCGAATCGCTCCAAGAAGGCGCCGAGGCGTTCGGCTTCGGCACCCGCACCGGAGTACCCCTTGCGTACGAGGCCGACGGATTGATCCCGACACCATCGCTCAAGGAGCAACGCCACGAGGACTTCCCCGAGGCGTTCCCCGAGGGCAGATGGTTCGCCGGTGACACCCTCAACACCGCCATCGGCCAGGGTGACATGGGCGTCACACCGCTTCAGATCGCCAACGCGTACGCAGTGTTCGCCAACGGTGGGAGTCTCTACTCGCCGAGCATCGCCAAGGCGTCGATCAACCCCGGCACGCTCCAGGTCGAGCTCGACTACGAACCCCGCCTGCTCAACCGGCTCTACATGCCGGCCGCGGTGCGAGATCCCATCATCGACGGACTGAAGGGCGTGCCCATCGACGACAGAGGCACCGCCAGGGAGGCCTTCGAGACGTTCCCCAATGCCCAGTACCCGATCGCCGGGAAGACGGGGACGTCGGAGAAGACCGGCAAGTCCGACTTTGCGCTGTTCGCCGCGTTCGGGCCTGCGGACGACCCGGACTACGTGATCGTGACGGTGCTCGAGGAAGCCGGGTTCGGCGGCGAGGTCGCGGCCCCGGTCGTGAAGCAGCTCTTCGAGGCGATAGCGCTCGATGCCGTCCCAACGGCTGTTCCCGAGGACCTCGACTACCTCCGCCAACCCAACGTCCTCCCGGTGAGCAGCGACGAAGATCCCGCCACCGACCAGCAGGCGCTCGCCGTCGACCAGGAGAACTGATGGCCCGCACGCTCAACCCGCGCAACGACCCGAATGCACCGTGGTACCACCTCGATCCGCTGGTCGTGATCGCTCCGTTCGGGCTGGCGATCGTCGGGCTGGCGGCGATCTACAGCACCACTCGCGGCACCGACCCCGAGGCGTATCGCACGTTCTACCTCGAGCGTCAACTCGTGTTCGTCGTGCTCGGCGTCGGCGTGATGGTCGCCGCCGCCGTCATCGACTACCAGAAGCTGCGCGCCCTGGCGCCCGCGTTGTACGCCCTCGGCATCCTGTCGCTGGTCGCTGTGCTGTCGCCCCTCGGCTCGAACGTCAACGGCGCCCAGGCCTGGTTCAACGTCGGCCCGTTCGGGCTCCAGCCCTCCGAGTTCATGAAGTTGGCGGTGATCGTGTTGCTGGCCAGCTACCTCTCGCGGTTCGAGGGACATCTCGGCCTGGGCCGGCTGGTCATCGCGCTGATCGTGGCCGCGATACCGATGGGCCTCATCGCGATGCAGCCCGACGTCGGCACCCTCCTCGTCTTCGTGGCGATCGTGATGGGCATGTTCTTGGTCGGCGGCGCGCAGTTCCGCCACATCGTGGCGCTCACCCTGCTCGGCGTCGGGTTGGTGGCGTTCATGGTCAACTCGCCGGTGCTCGAGGAGTACCAGCGCGATCGGCTCACGACGTTCATCAACCCGGACTTGGATGCCGAAGGGGCCGGATTCAACCAGGAGCAGGCGCAGATCGCCATCGGCAACGGCGGCCTCACCGGCCAGGGCTACGGCGAGGGTGACCAGACCCGATCAGGACTGGTGCCCGAACAGGAGACCGACTTCATCTTCACCGTCGTGGGCGAAGAGCTCGGGTTCGTCGGCAGCTCGCTGGTTCTCGGCTTGTTCGCACTATTGATATGGCGGGTCTGGCGGGCTGCACAGCTGGCCAAGGACCAGTTCGGGACACTGTTGTGCGTCGGGATCGCCACCATGATCGTCTTCCAGATGTTCGAGTCGATCGGCATGACGGCCGGCATCATGCCCGTCACCGGAATCCCGCTCCCGTTCATCAGCTACGGCGGGTCGTCTTCGCTCGTGTCGTTCATGTCGGTCGGTCTCGTGCTCAACGTCCGCATGCGCCGCTGGCAATAGCTTGCCGCCTACTCGGGCCGCGCTGGGGCCCTCCTGACGGCGGAACGCACGCGCGGCCCGCTGCTCAACGTCCGCATGCGCCGCTGGCAATAGCTTGCCGCCTACTCGGGCCGCGCTGGGGCCCTCCTGACGGCGGAACGCACGCGCGGCCCGCTGCTCAGCGACGCTGAGCAGCTCACCTGGGATCTCTTGCCGCCTACTCGGGCCGCGCTGGGGCCCTCCTGACGGCGGAACGCACGCGCCTTTCGGGCGTCGCTGTGGCGACGCCCTCCCGGTGTTCAGAATGGTCGGTGGGAGCGCTCATCTGCGTTCTGGTCGCGTTTTGTGACGGTGGGGGTGACGTTCTGCGGCCAGAACGGTGGGGGGGGGTCGGCGGGAGCGTTCTCGGGTCGTCCGTCTCACGGCGCGGGTAGGCCGCGAGTAGAGCGTTCCACGGCATCGCCCCGCTGGGCGGTACCATGGCCGAATCATGAATTCGCTCTGGCCGGAGCTCGAGCGGTTGCTCGGTCGGGTCCAGAAGCCGGCTCGCTACATCGGTTGCGAGGACGGCGTCATCGTGCCGGAACATGCGCCCCACAAGGTCGCCTGGCTCCTGGCATACCCGGACACCTACGAGATAGGCCTCCCCAACCAAGGCCTACAAATCCTCTACGAGATCCTCAACGAACGAGACGATGCGGTCGCCGAGCGCACATACGCGCCCTGGACCGACCTCGAGGCCATCCTGCGCACCGAACGCATCCCGCTCTTCTCGGTCGACACCCACCGCGCCGCCGCCGACTTCGATGTGTTGGCCGTGAACCTCTCGGCCGAGCTCGTGTACACGAACGTGCTCAACATGATCGACCTCGCCGGCGTCGCGATCCGCGCCGACGAACGCGGCGACGCCGATCTCCTCGTCGCCGCCGGCGGCCACTGCACCTACAACCCCGAACCCCTCGCCGACTTCATCGACTTCTTCGTGATCGGCGACGGCGAAGAGGTCGTGTCGGAGATCACCGAGGTCATACGCGACTGGAAGACGTCCGGGCGGACCCCTGGCTCGCGCCGGCACGTGCTGCGTGAGCTGGCGAAGGTTCCCGGCGTGTACGTGCCCTCGATGTACGAGGTCACCTACGACGGCCCCGCCCTGGTCGCGACCACGCCCAGGTATCCCGACGTCCCCGAGCAGGTCGAGAAGCGCACGGTGGCCGACCTGGCCGAGTGGCCCTATCCGAAGAACCAGCTGGTCCCGCTCACCGAGGTCGTGCACGACCGGTTGAACGTCGAGGTCTTCCGGGGATGCACCCGAGGCTGCCGATTCTGCCAGGCGGGCATGATCACCCGCCCCGTTCGGGAACGCCCGGCCGACCAGGTCCGCACGATGGTGCAGGACGGGCTGCGCCGCACCGGCTACGACGAAGTGGCGCTCACGTCGCTGTCGACCGCCGACTTCAGCGGCATCGAGAAGGTCGTCGCCGACACAGTGAACGATCCGGCGAATTCGGGGCAGGTCTCGATCTCGCTGCCCAGCCTCCGGGTCGATGCCTTCACTGTCGGCGTCGCCGCCCAGCTCCAGAAGGCCCGTCGCACCGGGCTGACGTTCGCCCCCGAGGCGGGCACCTGGCGCATGCGCCAGATCATCAACAAGCTCATCACCGAGGAAGATCTCTACAGCGCGGTCGACTCCGCCTACTCGCAGGGGTGGCGCCGGATGAAGCTCTACTTCCTCACGGGGCTTCCGAGCGAGACCGACGAGGACACACTGGGCATCGCCGAGCTGGCTACGAACTGCGTCGAGATAGGCAAGCGGTACAACAAGAGCGCGTCGGTCACCGTCTCGGTCGGTGGCTTCGTGCCGAAGCCGTTCACCCCCTTCCAGTGGTTCGGGCAGAACACGGTCGACGAGCTCTCCCGCAAGGTCTTCCTGCTCCGCGACGAGGTGAAGCGCAACCGAGGCGTGCAGATGAAGTGGCACGATCCCAAGGCCACGCTGGTCGAGGGAATCGCCAGTCGCGGCGACCGACGTATCGGCCGGGTCATCGAGGACGTCTGGCGCAACGGCGGCACGTTCCAGGAGTGGTCCGAGCATTTCGCTTACGAGCTCTGGACCGACGCGATGGAGCGGGCCGGATTGTCGATCGACTGGTACGTGTACCGCCACCGCACCGAGGACGAAGTGCTGCCGTGGGATCACATCTCGGCCGGGCTGCACAAGGACTTCCTGTGGCAGGACTGGCGCGACGCTCTCGCCGAGGTCGGGCTCGAGGACTGCCGCTGGACTCCGTGTTATGACTGCGGCGCGTGCACCGGCTACGGCATCGAACACATTGTCGCATCGGCGACGGCGCCCGCAGGCGGAAGCCAGGGCACGAACCAGGACCACAGCCACGGTGGGGCCGTTCCCGTGTCGATCCTGCCCCGCGCCACGGTGGGGGCGGCGAGCCGATGAAGATCCGTCTCGTCTACTCGAAGCTCGGCAAGGTCCGCTTCACCAGCCATCGCGACATGGCCCGAGTCTGGGAGCGGTGCCTGCGCAAGGCCGACATCGCCATGGCCTACTCCGAGGGCTTCTCGCCCCGACCCAAGCTCTCCTTCGGCCTCGCCCTGCCCACGGGCGGCGAATCGTTGGCGGAGTACCTCGACATCACCCTGGCCCACGAGTGGGAGCCATCCGACATTTCCGAGCTGCCCCGACGCCTCACCGCGTCGATGCCGACCGGAATCGATGTCCTGGAGGCCGTCGCACTGCCACTCGGGGTCGACTCACTCCAACAAGCGGTAACCAGCTGTACATGGACCATCGAGATGGTCGGGACGACAATCGAACGCAGATCGGCTCAGATCGCCGCAGTGCTAGACGCTCCCACCCTCCGGGTCACCCGAGAACGAAAGGGCAAGCCGGTCGAAGACGATCTTCGACCGCTCATCCTCGTTCTCGATCCCACCGAGATGCCCGACGGGGCCCTCGGTGTCCTCGCCGAGCTCGGCACGAAACCTCGGGCAGTTCGCCCGAGCGAACTTCTGACCGCACTCGACCCGTCGCTCCCGACGGGACGAATTCGGCGACTCAACCAATGGATCACCGTCGATGGCGCCCGCCGCGAACCTCTCGCGGTCGGTGCTGCCGTCGACGAGCGCACCGAGGTCGGTGCGCGATGAGAAGGGACCTCCCCAATGACCGATTCCCTGGCCACGGGCCAGCAAGACGACGACCGCAACTCGTCGAACGATGACAAGAATCCACCAGACACGAGCGCTCGCAAGCCTCGTATAGGCGACTCGCGTCCGGCCCCCACCCCGGCGCCGGGTGGCGCCGGTCAAACCGATGCCCCGTCGAGCGCTGGTGGTGGCGGCAGTGGCGGTGGCGGACGCAGGCGCCGACGGCGAGGCGGCCGAGGCCGCGGTGGCGGTCAGCGCGGCGGCGACCAGAACCGCTCCTCAGAGGGTCAGCAATCCCAGAAGCAGCGTCAGAAGGGATCCCGCAAGGGCGCCGACAGGCCGGTCGAAGCCATGGCGGCCGACGTCGCGGCCGTCGAGCTCGACGAGGAGACCCTGGCCCGGCGCAAGGGCCGCGAACGCAGGGGCAAGCCGATCGGGCGCTACACGATGGCCGTCTCGGTGAACGAGGCGGCCACCCAGATCGCCATCCTCGAGGGCCGGAACCTCATCGAGCACTACGTGTCGCGACCCGCCGACGATGTCAGCCAGATCCACGGCAACATCTATCTCGGTCGGGTCCAGAACGTTCTCCCCGGTATGGAGGCGGCGTTCATCGACATCGGAACGCCCAAGAACGCGGTCCTCTACCGCGGCGACGTGCAGTACGACAAGGACGACTTCGACTCGAAGTCGCCGCCCCGCATCGAGCAGGTGCTGAAGAACAAGCAGTCGGTGCTGTGCCAGGTCACGAAGAACCCGATCGCGCACAAAGGAGCACGGCTCACCCAGGAGGTATCGCTTCCCGGCCGGTTCGTCGTGCTCGTGCCGAACTCGTCGACCTACGGCATCTCGAAGCGGCTCCCCGACCTGGAGCGAAAGCGCCTGCGCCGCATCCTCGATCAGGTGAAGCCTAAGCAGCACGGTGTCATCGTCCGCACGGCGGCCGAAGACGTCACCGACGAGGAGATCGAAGGTGATGTCCGAAGGCTGCTCGGCCAGTGGGAACAGATCGAGGCGCTGGCGAAACGCTCGAAGGCCCCGGCGATGCTCTACCGCGAGCCCGACATCGCGCTCCGGGTCATCCGCGAAGAGTTCAACAAGGACTACCGGGGCATCCTCATCGACGACGAGGGCCTCTACGACGATGTCCACGGCTACATCGCGGCGATCATGCCGGCGCTGGCCGACCGCGTCGAGTACTACGACAACGACCGGGAGACCCTCTCCCTCTTCGAGCGAAATCATGTGCACGATCAGCTCGTGAAGGCGCTCGACCGCAAGGTGTGGTTGCCGTCCGGTGGCTCGCTCATCATCGAACAGACCGAGGCCCTCACCGTCATCGACGTCAACACCGGCAAGAACGTCGGCAAGTCGAGCCTCGAGGAGACGGTCTACCGCAACAACATCGAGGCGGCCCGCGAGGCCGCCCGCCAGCTTCGCCTTCGCGACATCGGTGGCATCATCGTCATCGACTTCGTCGACATGGAGGTCAGAACACACCGCGACGAGGTGATGAAGGTCTTTCGCGAGGCGCTGGCGCGCGACAAGACCCGCACCCAGGTGTACGACATCTCCGAGCTGGGACTGGTTCAGATGACCCGCAAACGCATCGGCGAGGGCCTCATCGAGTCGCTGTCGGCCCGGTGCCAGACCTGTGTCGGCCGCGGTTTCGAGCTCGACCAGGAGCTCATAGAACAGATCTGAGCGGTCGGATTCGCGGTTGCCTCGCGCTAGCGTGTCGTGTCTATGTATGCGGTCATTTCCACTGGTGGCAAGCAGTATCGCGTTGCCGAGGGCCAGACGGTCGAGGTCGAACGTCTCGGCGAAACCGGTACCGAGCTCGAGTTCACGCCGATCCTGGTTGCCGACGGTGACGACGTGCTCGCCACTCCGGCGCAGCTGGCCGGTGCCACCGTGAGCGCGACCATCATCGACGAGGTCAAGAGCCCGAAGATCATCGGCTTCACCTACAAGAACAAGAGCAACCAGCGCCGTCGGTGGGGACACCGCCAGCGCCATGCCGTGATCGAGATCACGGGAATCTCGAAGGGATAACCCATGTCGAAGACCAAAGGAGGCGGGTCCACCCGCAACGGGCGCGACTCGCAGTCGAAGCGTCTCGGTGTGAAGGTGTTCGACGGCACGGCCATACATGCCGGCACCATCATCCT
>JAOTZB010000231.1 GCA_029861625.1 Acidimicrobiia bacterium | reverse complement strand
GCGCGATCAGCGCGAGGGCAAGCGGCTTGGCCGGGACATCGATCACAAGGTTCAGATAGGCACTCATGCCGATGAGGGCGAAGGCGTCCTTCAACACGAGCGAGAGCCACGTGCCCATTCCGGCGATCGTGCCGACAGCGGGCCCCAGGGCGCGTTCGAGGAAGTAGTAGGCCCCGCCCGCTCGCGGCATGGCGGTGCTCAGCTCGGCGACACTGAGCATCGCCGGGATGACGAGCACACCGGCGATGGCGTAGGCGAGGATCGCCGAGGGCCCAGCCTCGGCAGCTGCGAGCCCCGGAAGCAGGAACAGTCCGGAGCTGACCATCGCCCCGGTACTGAGAACAAAAACGTGCCGGAGCCCAAGGGATCGCCGGAATTGGCCTTCCTCTGGGACCCGTGCCATCGCGGGACACTAGTCAACCGGGGGTGAGGTACGTACGGACCTCCCGCTAGATTCCTGTGTCTGGCAAGCAATGGAGGCTGCAATGAGTGACTTCAACGCCGCGATCGTCGACGAGTTCCGAGCAAACGGCGGCAAAGTCGCGCAGTTCGGTGATGCGCCGCTGGTCGTCCTCAACACCATCGGCGCCAAGAGCGGCGAGATCCGCGAAGTGCCGCTCGTGTCGCTCGTCGACGGCGATCAGCGGTTCGTGTTCGCCTCGGCCGCCGGGTCACCGAAGAGCCCTGACTGGTATCACAACATCATCGCGAATCCCGAAATCGACGTCGAGGTCGGTACCGAGACCTTCCGCGCCCGCCTCAGCCCGCTCGACGATCCGGCGCGAGCCGATCGGCTGGCGCAACAGATCGAGCTCATGCCGCAGTTCGGCGAGTACGTCACGAGTGCCGCCCCCCGGCTGATCCCGGTGATCGCGATCGAACGAATCTGAACGGACAGCATCTCGCGGCCCTGCTCGACCGGGCCGACGTGACGATGGCGTCGTGATCTTCGGTCAGCCGTCGGGTCGGGTCCGCCGCAGTCGGCCCGCTCGCCGGGCCGCATCCACCAGGACCGCCTCGATCTGGGCGTTCACCGACCGGAACTCGTCGGCCGCCCAGCCTTCGTAGGCGTCGTAGAGCTCTTGGGGGATGCGGAGCGGGAACTGCTTTCGTTCGCGGGTCATGTCCGAACCCGCTCAGGGCTCGAGCCGCCGGTTCACCGGGACAGGGTGCCGACGTTGACAACAGGAGTCGTCGGCTGGTCGCTCGCGATCACCGTCATCAGGTTCGAGGCAAAGGCGGCCTTGCGGTCGGCGTCGAGCGGGATGGCGTCTTCGCCGTCGGTGCCGTCCTCCAGCGCCTCGATGGCTTCGCGCACCATCAACACGGCGCCCTCGACGATCTTGGCCCGAGCCGCGACGATTGCCGCGGCCTGTTGACGACGGAGCATCGCCTCGGCGATCTCGGGGGCATAGCTGAGGTCGGTGATGCGCGCTTCGAGGATCTTCACACCGGCCGCCGACGCCCGCTCCTCCAGTTCGACGAGCAGGTTCTCGTTGACCTCACCCGTGTCGCCGATGAGTGTGGTCACGTGTGTGTCCTCGAAGGCGTCGTACGGGTACGAACGGGCCAACTGCCGCACGGCGGACTCGGACTGGATCTCGACGTAGTCGACGAAGTCGTCGACCGCGAACACGGCCACGGCCGTGTCGGTGACCTTCCACACGACAACTGCGGCGATGAGTATCGGGTTGCCGTTGGAGTCGTTGACCTTCGACGTCTGGGTGGTGAAGTTCCTGACGCGTAGCGAGATCTTCTGCTTCCGGTACAGCGGGTTGGCGAAGCGCAGCCCCGACGACCTGTCGGTGCCGCGGTAGTCACCGAACAGTGTCAGGACGGCACCCTGGTTGGGTTGCACCATGTACATGCCCACGGTGATCGCCGCAGCGACGAGTGCCAGGACGATCGAGGGCACGATGAGCGCGACGTTCTCGTCGGCCGCGCCGCCGGCGAACAGCCCGATCGCGGCCAGAGCCACCACGACGTCGATGATCAGGACCGGTACCCCGGCGTTGGTCCGCCCGGGTGTCTCGGAGATGGATGTCATGGTCGCCTGCCTCCGCGCTTCTGTACCCACTGTGTTCTCATATCAATATGATATCAATATGATGTATCCACAAGCAGTCGACGGGGCGCCGAGCCGGCCCGCGCCGACCTCACTACCATCGTCGCGTGGCCGCGATCCGAGTCGCCCTGTTGCGTGGTGTCAACGTCGGTGGTCGCAACCGTCTCTCGATGGGTGACCTTCGCCGCTCGATGCTCGATCTCGGCTTCGAGCGGGTCGAGACCTACATTCAGAGCGGCAACGTCATCTTCGGGACCGACGAGGCCGACGACGACTCGGTCGCCGGGCTGATCGAGGATGCGATCGCTCGCGACCATGGGCTCACCGTGTCGGTGATCGTTCGGGCCGTCGACGATCTCCGAGCCGCCACGGCGTCCAACCCGTTCACCCGAGACGAGGACGACCACGCCAAGCTTCTGGTCGTGTTCCTCGCGGACGAAGCTGCTCCCGCGGCGGTCGCCGAGCTCGAACCCGAGCGATTCGTTCCCGATCGGTTCGCAGTGATCGGCCGTGAGATCTTCTGCCACTACCCGTCAGGGTCGGGCCGCTCGAAGATGACCATCGACTATTTCGAGCGCATCCTCGACAGCCGTGCAACCGCGCGCAACATGAGGACGCTCTCCAAGCTCGTCGATCGGATCGACGCCGCGAGCTGAGCCAGCGAGCATCTTCTCGGCCCCGTGGGCGAACCGGTGATAGAAGCAGAACATGAACAGAACAGCACGCGACGCGAGCGACACGACCACTCGCCTCAACCGGGCCGCCGCCGAAGCCCTGGCGCTCGACGACGTTCGTGACGACGAGCGAGCACGCCGCGGCCTCGTCACGACCCCGCCCAGCCTGCAGATCCCCGCCGAGGAACCGGTGTGGGATCTCGGTGCCTACGACTTCCTCGCCGACGACTGTCCCGACACGGTGCACCCGAGCCTGTGGCGCCAGGCCCGGCTCAACATGAATGCCGGTCTGTTCGAGGTCGTCCCCGGCATCCATCAGGTGCGCGGGTACGACTACGCCAACATCACCTTCGTCGAAGGCGCGACCGGATGGATCGTCATCGATCCGCTCACCACCCGCGCCACGGCGTCGGCCGCGCTCGAGCTGGCCGACTCGGAGCTCGGTCGACGCCCGGTCACTGCGGTGATCTACACCCACAGCCACGCTGATCACTTCGGCGGAGCGCACGGTGTGATCGACGCAGCCGATGCCGAGAGTGGCGACGTCCGTGTGATCGCACCCGACGGCTTCCTCGACGCCGCCGTGTCCGAGAACGTGATCGCCGGCAACGCCATGAGCCGCCGAGCGATGTACATGTACGGACCGCTGCTCCCGAAGGGCCCACGCGGCCACGTCGACGCCGGAATCGGCAAGGGCCTGCCGTTCGGCGTTCCCGGTCTGATCGCGCCGAACGAGATCATCGACCACACCGGGCAGACCCTCGTCGTCGATGGTGTGCCCATCGAGTTCCACTTCACCCCCGATGCCGAGGCGCCGGCGGAGATGGACTTCTTGTTCCCCGAGCACCGCGCCCTGTGCATGGCCGAGAACTGTGTCGGCACGATGCACAACCTCTACACACCACGCGGCGCCATGGTCCGCGATGCCCTGTCGTGGAGCAAGTATCTCAACGAGGCGATCGACCTCTTCGCCGACCGGGCCGACGCCATGTTCATCTGCCATCACTGGCCCGTGTGGGGGCGCGACGAGATCGTCGAGCATCTCACCAAGCAGCGTGACATGTACCGCTTCGTGCACGACCAGACGATGCGGCTTGCGAACCGCGGCTACACGATGGACGAGATCGCCGAGACGGTGCGGCTGCCCGAGACGCTTCGCACCGAGAGCACCTGCCGCGAGTACTACGGCACCGTCAGCCACAACACCAAGGCCGTCTACCAGCGCTACCTCGGGTGGTTCGACGCCAATCCAGCGCACCTGCACCGGCATCCGCCCGCCGAGCTCGGCCGCCGCTACGTCGACGCCATGGGCGGGCCCGACGCTGCCGTCGCGATCGCCCGTCGATTCCACGACGACGGCGACGGTCGTTTCGCCGCCGAGCTGGCGAGCCACGTCGTGTTCGCCGACCCCGACAACGAGGAGGCCAAGGAGCTGTTGGCCGACGCGTTCGAGCAGCTCGGTTACCAGAGCGAGTCCGCGCCCTGGCGCGACTTCTATCTCTACGGCGCCCACGAGCTCCGCAACGGGACCAATGCCGGCCTCGGTGGCCCCTGGCAACCCGGTTCCGACGTCACCGACGCGATGACCGTGGCCATGCTCATCGAATATCTCGGCGTGAGCATCGACGGCACGTGGGCCGAAGCGCATCCCATCGAGGTGACCTTGGATCTGACCGACGAGGACGATCACTGGGCGATCGGCATCGCGAACGGCGCGATCCACGCGAGCCAGGGTCGATCGTCGGGGGCAGCGGCACCCCGGCTGGGATGCGCCCGGGCGGTGTTCGCATCACTGGTCGTCGGCGAGACCTCCGTGGCCGACGAGCTGGCCGCGGGTCGGCTGCAGATCGACGGTGGCTCGGACGAGATCGCCGAGCTCTTCGCCAATCTCGATCGATTCGACCGCTGGTTCGACATCGTCACACCAGGAGAGGATCTGGCCCGGTGAGCGCCGGTACGGAGAACTTCGACTTCGACGTCCTCGTCGTCGGCAGCGGGTTCGGTGGCAGTGTCAGCGCGCTCAGGTTGACCGAGAAGGGCTACGGCGTGGGTGTGCTCGAGGCCGGGCGCCGATTCTCGGCCGACGACTTCCCCGAGAGCAACTGGAACCTGCGCAGGTTCCTCTACATGCCCCGGCTCGGCCTCCGAGGGATCCAGCGGCTGAACCTGCTCAGCGACGTGCTCGTCCTCTCCGGCGCCGGTGTCGGGGGCGGTTCGCTCGTCTACGCGAACACGCTGTACGAGCCGCTCGAGAAGTTCTTCGACGACCGTCAGTGGGCCGACATCACCGACTGGCGCGACGAGCTCGCCCCGTTCTACGACCAGGCCAAGCGCATGCTCGGTGTGACGACTGCGCCCGACGACTCGCCGAACGACGCGGTCATCCGAGAGCTCGGCAACCGCATGGGTGTCGCCGATACGTATCGAGCGACCGAAGTCGGCGTCTACTTCGGGACGGCGGGGGAGCGCGCACCTGACCCCTACTTCGGCGGGGCCGGTCCCGATCGATCGGGCTGTATCCACTGCGGCGGCTGCATGGTCGGCTGTCGTCACGACGCGAAGAACAGCCTCGACCGGAACTACCTCTACCTGGCCGAGCAAGCGGGCGCGACGGTGCTACCCGAACGTCAGGTCGTCGACGTCACGCCACTGGTCGGCGGCGGATACGAGGTCGTATCCGAGCGACCGGGTCCGCGACGTGGCCGGCAGCGCCGATCCACCACGGCCGAACAGGTCATCTTCTCGGCCGGTGTGCTCGGGACAGTCCGACTGCTCGCCGACCTGAAGGAACGCGGCAAGCTCCCCCGCCTCTCTGCTCGACTCGGCGAGCTGGTTCGAACCAACTCGGAGTCCATTCCCGGCGCGAGCACCGCAGGTGTCACCGACACCGACTACTCGTCGGGCATCGCCATCAGCTCGTCCATCTACCCCAATCCCGACACCCACATAGAGGGTGTCCGGTACCCGGTCGGCTCGAACTCGATGGGTTTGCTGGCGACGGTGCTCGTCGACGGCGGCGGAAGGATTCCACGCCAGGTTCGGTTCCTCGGTGAGGTGGTTCGTCACCCACTCCGCTTCCTGAAGAGCATGTCGGTGCGGCGCTGGTCGGAGCGCACCGTGATCCTGCTCGTCATGCAGAGCCGGGACAACAGCATCAATCTCCGGTGGCGCCGGCGTCGTCACGGTGTCCGCCTCCGATCCGAGCAGGGCACCGGCGAACCGAACCCGACCTTCATCCCCGAAGCTGCGGAAGCGGCCCGGCATGCCGCCGACATCATGGGAGGCGACGCCTTCGGCATCGTCAGCGAAGCGGTTCTCGACGTGCCGATCACCGCGCACATCCTCGGCGGCTGTGTCATCGGTCGCGACGAGGCCCACGGCGTCATCGACGCGTACCAGCGCGTCTTCGGCCATCCGGGTCTCCATGTCGCCGACGGATCGGCCATCAGCGCCAACCTCGGCGTGAACCCGTCGCTCACCATCACGGCCC
>JAOTZB010000230.1 GCA_029861625.1 Acidimicrobiia bacterium | reverse complement strand
TGACGGAGCTCGTCGAACTGGGCGATCTCTTCGGCTATCGAGGCCGGCTGCGGATCCCGTGCACCGCTCGCGGCCTGGCCCATGGCCTCGAAGCGACTGCGCTCGTCGGCTTCCATGGCCCGGTAGATCTCCTGCTGCACCTCTCGCGGCTTGCGGATGTCCTCGAAGGTCTGACGCCCACCCTCACCAGCGGATTCGATCCCGAGATCGCCGGCGCCGATGAGCCGCTCGAACAGTCCCTGGTTGAAGAACACCGTGTTGATGCGGTCGAGCGGGATCTCGATGCCCTTCTTCGCGATCACACCCGTCCGTGAGATGACCCGACCGGACGTGACCACGAAGTTGATGCCCGCCCACCGCACGTACCGCACGACGAACCCGCCGAGCGCGAGCAGGAGCAGCAACCCGACGAGGACCCGCACGGGGCCGTTGTCGGTTGCCGTCAGGACGACGACTGCGAGGATCGCGGCTGCACCGAGCAGCGCCGCCGACGGTGCGATGTACCACCAGTGGGGCCGCAGATCGAGCAACAACTCTTCGCCTTGGTTGAGCATCTCCTTGGGGAATGGCACGTCGCCAACTGTAGATCAATCGGGCTCGGTCATCCCCAGCCGAGCTCGTGGAGTCGATCGTCGTCGATCCCGAAGTGGTGGGCGATCTCGTGCACGACGGTGACCAGCACCTCGTCCCGCACCTCGTCGGCGGTGGTGCACATGGCGCAGATCGGATCCTGGTAGAGGAAGATCCGGTCCGGGAACACCATGCCTCCGTAGTCGTGCCGGTCGGTCAACGGCACGCCGTCGTAGAGCCCGAGCAACGACGGGTCGTCGGCCCGGCGCTCGATGAGGATCGCGACGTTGTCGATCAGCCCTCGGAGCTCGGCCGGAATGGCGTCGAGCGCCTCCTCGACGAGCTGCTCGAAGCGATCGTCGCTGATCGGGGTCACCGACCGATCGTACAAGGCGACGGCCGACCGACCGGATCCGCCTGCGTGTCCGCCAGCGTGCATAGGGTCGGATCGTGACCTCGTCCGCCGACGAACTTCTCGATGATCTCAGCAGTGCACAGCGGCTCGCCGTCGTGTCCGACGCAGCACCGCTCTGCATCATCGCCGGCGCCGGATCCGGCAAGACACGCGTGCTCACCCGTCGGGTCGCGTGGCGGGCAGCGACCGAGCAGCTCGACCCCCGTGCCGCGCTCGTGCTCACCTTCACCCGCAGAGCGGCCATCGAGCTCCGCTCCCGCCTGCACCAGCTCGGCCTCCACGACGCCACCGCGGCGGGCACGTTCCACTCGGTCGCATACGCACAGCTCCGCACCAGGTGGAGCGAACGCGGCCTGCGACCGCCGACCCTGCTCACCCACCGCCGTCCGGTGTTCGCTCGATCGTTGCCCGGATCCGACCGGACCACCGTCGTCGATGCCATGGCCGAGCTCGACTGGTCCCGGGCCCGGCTGATCGAACCCGACCAGTACCCGGCTGCCGCCGAGGCGGCCGGCCGGGTGCCGCCGCTGCCGGCCGACCGCCTCGTCACGGCCTTCGCGGCATTCCAGCAGGAGAAGCGTCGACGACGGCTCGTCGACTTCGACGACCTCCTCGTGCTGGCGGCGCGCGACCTCGACGCCGATCCGACCTATGCCGAGGCCAGACGATGGCGATTCCGGCACCTGTTCGTCGACGAGCTCCAGGACGTGAACCCGCTCCAGTACCAGCTCCTGGAGACCTGGCGGGGCGATCGCCCCGACCTCTGTGTCGTCGGCGACCCCGATCAGGCCATCTACTCCTGGAACGGGGCCGATGCCACCATCCTCCAACAGTTCGGCGAGACCCATCCCGGCGCCGAGGTGATCCGCCTCGACGACAATTACCGGTCGACGCCCCAGATACTCGACGTGGCCCAGCGCGTCCTGACCGGGGGCGATCTGACCCGCCCCGCATGGCTCGCCCACGCGCCCGACGGGCCCGTGCCGACCATCCATCGCCACGCGGACGACCGAGCCGAGGCCGCGGCCGTCGCCCGCACCGTCCGCGATTCCAGGGCCCCGGGCACCCGCTGGAGCGCACAGGCGGTCCTCGTCAGGACGAACGCGCAGACCGCCCTGTTCCAGGAGGCCTTCGCCGCGGCCGGTGTCCCGTACCGCGTCCGGGGTGGTCGAGCCTTCCTCGAGCACCCCACGATCGGCGCGGCAGCCCGACAACTCCGCAGCTCTCCCGGACGTCTGGTCGACGACATGGCCGACCTGCACGAGCTCGTCGGTGACGACCCGACCGCACCCGCGGCAGTCGACGCGTCCGAACACCTCGACATTCTGTTGCGCCTGGCCGGCGAACACCTGAGCGTGGAGGCCACCGCCACCTCGGCGGAGTTCGTCGAGCTGCTGGAGGCGATGGTGGGCGGCGAGTCCATCGGCCCCCGACGAGACGCAGTCGAGCTGGTGACGTTCCACGCGGCCAAGGGCCTGGAGTGGCCGATCGTGCACCTTGCCGGGCTCGAAGCCGGCATCGTGCCGAGCGCCCGAGTGTCGCGGCCCGACGAGCTGGCCGAGGAACGGCGGCTGCTCTTCGTGGCCATGACCCGCGCCCGACAGCAGCTCACGATGCACTGGGCGGCCCGACGAACCTTCGGGGAGCGCACGTCGGAGCGGCGCCGGTCGCCCTATCTCGACGTCATCGACGGCCCGGACTCGACACCGTCCGACGAGACGGCGGCCACCGGGCCGGCGCGCCCGTCGATTCCGCCCGAGGTCAGGGCCCAGCGTGATCGGCTCGGGCGCGACCGACCGTCGGACGACGATCCCCTGTTGGTCGAACTGCGGGCATGGCGCGATGCTGCGGCACGACGCGCAGGGGTCGCGGCCCATCTCGTGGCCGACGACGCGGCGCTCGCCGAGATCGCTCGCGTACGGCCGACGACGCTCGACGATCTGAGTGGCCTCGAGGGCTTCGGCCGGCTCCGGGCCAGTCGATTCGGCGACAACGTGTTGTCGATCGTCAGCTCGTACGTCTGACGCGACCTCGCCGACCCCCGCTCACAGGTCGAACGGAACCAGGACCACGGCGACCGTCGCATGGCAGTGCGCGAGGATGTGTTCGACGTTGTGACCGAGGAACGGTCGGCCCTCGAGCCGTCGGAGGTTCGCCCCGAGCACCACGAGGTCGGCATCGATCTCGTCCACGATGCTCAACACCTCGGCCGCGGGCCGCACGGCCGCCCTGACGATGGTCTGCGTCTCGATCCCGAGCTCGGCCGCGAGCTGCTGTGACCGCTGGAGCACCTGCTCGCCCACCGATGCCTCCCGGGTCGGCGTGGCCCGTCGGTGGAAGAGCCGTGGCAACCCGGAGTGCTCCTCGCCGCGGCTCTCGATGTGGGTGACCACGATCTCGGTGCCGAGCCTCGCCCCGAGGTTGAACGCCACCTCCTGCGCGGCCCGAGATCCCGGGCTGCCCGCCACCGGCACCAGGGCGCGACCGAATGCGCCCGGTAGCGGCCGTTCGAGGTTGCGGGCCCGACGGACGACGACGACGGGCATCGTCGCCACCGACAGCACATCGTCGACGAACGTCGAGATGAGCGTGCCCTCGGTGACGTCGTCGGCGCCCAGCCCGATGACGCCGAAACCCAACCGACTCTCGGAGATGATGGCCTCGACCGGGTCGTCGGTGACCACCTTTCGATGCTCCACATCTCGGTCGTGCAAGACATCGAGAATGGGCTGCACGTCGAAATCGCCGGGTGACTCCCCGGCTGTGAGCACCGTCGCCCCCGCCTCGATCGGCCACGCAAAGTGAAGCAGCTGCGCGGTCGCGATCGACGCGGGATGACCGCGGCTCGGCACCAGCAGCCGGGAGCTCCGAACCACGAGATTCCGACTGAGCGCTTCCTCGCGGCCGAGGCGTTCGAGCTCGGCCGGCGTTCCTGCGAAGTCGCTCACGATCGCCCGCAACGAGATCGACGCGAAGATCGAGGTGACCACCGGCACGAGCACGATGACGGTGAACGCGGTCGTCGAGAAGACCCCGACGGACAGCCCGACGGTCGCAATGACGATCTCGAGCGCGCCGCGGGCGTTCAGCCCTGCCCCGAGCGCGAGGCCGGCGCGATGGGACCGACCTGCGGCCCGAGCACCGATGTAGGAGCCGACGAACTTCGCGACGATGGCCACGGCGATGATGACGCCGGTCCAGCCCAACGCTTCACGGCTGTTGAGGGTCCCGAGGTCGAGGCGCAGGCCCGCGGTCGCGAAGAAGATCGGAGCGAAGAAGGCGAAGGTCACCGACTCGAGGTGGTGCACGACCTCGTCTTGCTGGAACCGGGAGCGAACGAGGACCACGCCCGCGACGAAGGCGCCGAGCACGGCCTCGACGCCGAGCAGCTGCGTGATCACACCGAACCCGAGGGTGGTCACGAACAAGACGGTGAACGCTCCTCTGAGGTTCTCGCCACCACGGCGCGCCCGGCGCAGACCCCAGTCGACGAGCCGCTGCCCGACGGTGAGCGCGAGCCCGAGGAACAACGCCATGCCGCCGACGGTGGCGGCGACGTTCGCAGCCGAGATCGATCCGGAGGTAGCGATTCCGGTGAACACGCCCAGCATGAGCCAGCCGACGAGATCGTTCGCCATCCCGACGGCGACGGTGATCTGCCCGAAGTCGCGGCGCATCAGACCCATCTCGGACAGGATCTTCGCCACCACCGCCAACGCCGACACGCTCAGCGCGGCGGCGACGAACAGCGCGAAGGCCACGCGCGTGGTGTCGTCGCCGACGAAGATCTCCTCGGGCAGGGCGAACCCCACGACCAGACCACCCGCGAAGGGCACGACCAGGCTGCCGGTCGTGACGAGGGCGACGGGTCGCCCCAGCTTCTTGATCAGCGCGAGGTCGGTCTCGAAGCCGGTGACGACCAACAACAGCCCGATGCCGATCCAGCTCACTGCAAGGAGTGCTGCCGACTGCACCTCGTCGTCGGGGAGGAACCACTCGAATCCGTCCGGCCACACCTCGCCGAACACCGAGGGTCCCAGCACGAGACCGGCCATGAGCTCGCCGATGACCGACGGCAGTCCGACCTTGCGCATCGCGAACCCGAATGCCGTGGCGAAGGTCACGAGCATGAACAACTGGGTCCAGAACACGAGGAGCTCGTGTTCCTCGATGGGAATGAGCATCAGGCAGCAGCGATGTCCGCGAGCAACGGCGCGTGGTCGGAGGGTTTCTCGCCTTTCCTGGCGTTGCGGTCGACGATGACGAACTCGGCCCGACCGGCCAAGGACTCGGTGGCGAGGATGAAGTCGATTCGCATGCCCTGGCGCTTGTGGAACCGCCCGGCCTGGTAGTCCCAGAACGTGAAGAGGCCGTCGTTGTCTGGGTACTGGCGGCGGAACAGGTCGACCATGCCCCAGTCGAGCACGCGGGTGAACGCGTCCCGTTCGGGCCCGGTGACGTGTGTCGCCCCCTCGAATGCGGCGATGTCCCACACGTCGCGGTCTTCGGGCGCCACGTTGAAGTCACCGAGCACCATCACGTCGTCGTCGGCGCGACAGGACTGTTCGAGGTGGGCCCGCAGCCTCGCGAGCCACTCGAGCTTGTAGTGGTAGTGGTCGTGGCCGGGTTCTCGCCCGTTGGGGATGTAGGCGCTCGCGACCCGCACCCCGCCACAGGTGGCCCAGGCGATCCGAGCGTCGGTGTCGGCGTCGCCGCCGTCGGCGAAATCGACCGCAGGATCGTCGAGCCCGATCCTGCTGAGGATCGCCACGCCGTTCCACTGGCCCTGTCCGTGATGGAACGACTCGTAGCCGAGCCCCTGGAACGTCAGGGCCGGAAACGCGTCGTTCGCGAGCTTGGTCTCCTGCATGCACAACACGTCCGGTTGGACCGATTCGAGCCACGATTCGACTCTCGGCATCCGAGCATTGAGGGAGTTCACGTTCCAGGTCGCGATTCGCACGGCGAAGAGGCTACAAGGTCACCGAGTCGGCTGACGGACCGTCGTAGACTGCGGCATCGTGACAGAGCAACGGCCATCGATGTCGGGCCCGAACGACTGGTTGGTCGACGAGATGTACCAGGAGTACCTGGACGACCCGGGCTCGGTCAACGAGTCGTGGCGCCACCTGTTCGAGGGCACCGAGGCGGCCGCCGGCAGCCGTCCCGACGCCGATGCCGAAGCCTTCGAGGAGCCCGCCGGGCCGCCCCCACCACCGGAACCGTTCCCCGACCAGCTGCTCCCCCCACCACCGGAACCGGTCACC
>JAOTZB010000229.1 GCA_029861625.1 Acidimicrobiia bacterium | reverse complement strand
AGCTGTCGGGCGGTGTCCCAGGCGCCGGTGCCCGCGCCCTGGAACATCTTGGCCAATTCGCCGAAGAACGGCACTCCCCCGAAGGGATCGGGTGGACCCGAGTCGCTCACAAGGGCATGGTAGGGGGGTGAACAACTTCATTCCTCGCCCGAGCCCGACGAGCGTCGCTCGATGACGACCGTTGTCATAACCGGCGCGGCCGGACGCGTCGGCCGACGCCTGATGCGCCGGCTCGAGGACCACGACCTGGTCGCCGTCGACCAGCGCGCCCGAGGTGGGGTCGACCGCGTCGACCTGATGGCCGACGATCTGAAGCCGTTGCTCTACGGCGCCGATGTCGTCGTGCATCTCGCGTCGTCCTTCGACGGCGAGCGTGAGGCGTCCGAATCGGCCCAGGTCGATTTCGAGGCGACGACCCGCCTTCTCGACGCGGCCGGAACGGTCGGGGTACCGCGGTTCGTGATGTTGTCGAGCGCCATGGCCTACGGCGCATGGCCGAACAACCCGGTTCCGCTCACCGAGTCCGCGCCGCTCCGTCCGAATCCCGAGTTCTCGTTCGCCGTCGTCAAGGCCGAGCTCGAACGGCTGGCCGTCGAGTGGCAGGAAGCGAACGCGGGCAGCGAGCTGGTCATCCTCCGGCCGACGACCGCCGTCGCCCCCGGCGGCGCGAGCTGGGTCGCCCGCGCCGTGCGCGAAGCCAGCTTGGTCGGCGTCGACGGCGAGGTCCCGCCGATGCAGTTCCTGCATCTCGACGATCTCGTCGAGGCGATCGCGTTGGCCGTGGAGGACAGGCTGAGCGGTGTCTACAACGTGGCGCCCGACAGCTGGGTCGACCTCGATGTCGTGCGTTCGCTCGAAGGCGCCCCGCCCCGCCTCCAGGTGTCCGAGGAGGCCGCGGGGCGGTTCGCCTCGTTCCGCTGGCGGTACCGCCTCGCCCAGACGCCGCCCGGGATCGTGCCCTACACGGTGCACCCGTGGGTCATCGCCAACGACCGCTTGAAGGCTGCTGGTTGGCAACCGGAGAGCACGAACGAACAGACCGTGGTCGAGGGGTATCCGGCCCGGCCCTGGGCGATGATGAGCTCGAAGCAGCGCCAAAAGCTTGCCCTCGCCGGCGCGGCCGTCCTGACACTCGGTGCTGTCGCCGTCGCCGCGTTGTTGGTGCGCCGCTTCCGCCGGCGCTGATCGTCGCGCTCAGCCGCCGAGCAGCCCGAGCTCGACCTGCACCGTGCGGGTGCCGTTCGGGCCCGACACGTCGATCGAGACCTGATGGCCGACGGGGTGTCGACGGAGCTCGTTGATGAGCTCGGCGATCGAGGTGACGGACCGACCCTCGACCCCGGTGACGATGTCGTCGACGGTGAGACCCGAGTCGCTCGCCGGGCCATCGACCTCGACGAGGGTGACCAGGGCCCCTGCCACCTCGCCGTCGGTTGCGTCGCGCGCCTCGACGCCCAACCACGGGTGGCTGACCGAACCCGAGCCCAGCAGCTCGCTGCCGACCCGCCTGACGACGGCGATCGGTGTCATGTCGGCGTGGACGCCGTCGACGTCGGTGACCATGCCCACCAGCCGTCCGCCGGCGTCGACCACCGGAGTGCCGGAGGCTATCGGGTCCTCGACCCTGAGCTCGAAGACGACGTGGTTCCACGGGCCACCCGTCTCGACGATGACCATCGCGTCGGAGAGGGCGCCGGCGACCGTCCCGTCCGGCGTGTGCGCAACGACCCGGCCGGTGACGGTGACCGGTGCGTCGGCGCCGCTGGGCGCCGCGGTGATCGAGCCGCTGTCGAGGCGCAACCCGGCCACGCCGGTGAGCCGGTCGCGACCCGTGACGGTGGCATCGACCCGTTCGCCGTCGGGCAACAGAACGGTCGCGGTGTTCATGTCGGCGACCGCGTCGACGCCGGTGATGACGCCCAGGCCGTCGCCGAGCGCGAACCCGACCCCCGTTGCCTCCCCGTCGGTCGACTCGATGCGCACGATCGTGGCGGCGAAGCCGTCCCGACCAGTCGATTCGATGCTGCGGATCGGGCTGAGCACGCTGCTCGGTGGCTCGTCGTCGAGCTCGAAGGCCGAGCTGAGCTGGGGATTTCCTGTCGACCCGAGCGCCAACCACAGCCCCGCGACGATCATGCCGCCGCCGAGCGCCGACGCCGCGGCGACGCCGAGTGACTGACGCAGCGCGTCGAGCCTCGATCGAGTGGTCGCGGCGCCCAGCTCGGACGGGTGCCGCCACAGGCGATCGTCGGCAGCCGGCAAGCGGGCCGGTCCTGAAGCCTCGTCTGGTCCCTCCTCCGGCACGGTGGAACATCGTAGTGAACCATTGTGCGCCGTGGTCCGCGGGAGGGGCCGCTTTCGCACTGACCGGCGGCGTTCGTTCCCACCCGCGGGCTGCATCGCGCCCCGATCGGCGACCGTCGGCAATGAGGCGATCGAACTGGCCATGGCATGGATCGGCCGGCCGTCTCGTACGATGGTGCCTCATGGACCTGCCTCCTCCAGCCGGGAACACCTGGCTCGGTCTGACCCAGCAACCGCTGCCCGTCGATGCGGCGTCGGCATGGGTCGTGCTGCCCGGGTGCGGGGCGATCGTCGTGTTCTCCGGGACCGCCCGCGACCACAGTGACGGCCGGCCCGATGTGTCCGTGTTGGCCTACGAGGCCTACGAGGAACAGGTCGTTCCCCGGCTGGGGGCGATTGCCGATCAGATGCGGATCCGCTGGCCCGATCTGGGTCGCGTCGCGTTGTTGCACCGCACGGGGCCCGTCGAGATCGGCGAGTCGTCAGTCGTCGTGGCCGTCTCCTCGCCCCATCGACCCGCTGCGTTCGACGCCGCCCGGTTCGGCATCGACATGCTGAAGGCCACAGTGCCGATCTGGAAGGCCGAGACCTGGCGCGACGGGAGCAGCTGGGGTCTCGAGGCGCAACACATCTCCGAGGTCGGACAGCACTGATGGGAAGCCTCCTGTTCCTCGCCATCGCGCTCGGCATCTTTGTCCTCGGCTCGCTGTTGTTGTGGTGGCGCTCGCGTGAACGCCGCTCGTTCAACTCGAGCATCGACGATTTCGAGGCGAACATGGGTGCGCTCGCGCCCGACGCTCGCGAGCGATCGAAGCGCCGGAGGTAGAGACCCCTGGCACGCGACCTCGCAATCGACCTCGGGACTGCCAACACGCTGGTGTACGCGCGCGGGCGAGGCATCGTGTTGAACGAGCCGTCGGTCATCGCGCTCAATGACCGCACCGGAGACGTGTTGGCCATGGGCCACGAGGCATGGCAGATGATCGGCCGCACGCCCAGCTACATCGTCGCGGTCCGTCCCCTGCGCAAGGGCGCGATCACCGACTTCGATGTCACCCAGCGCATGATCCGCCTCCTCCTCCAGCGGGTCGGCGTGAACCGCTTCAATCGTCCCCGTGTCGTGATCTGCGTGCCGTCCGCCATCACGCCGGTCGAGCGGCGGGCCGTCACCGAGGCCGCGAAGCGGGCCGGCGCTGCCGATGCCCAGCTCATCGAGCAGCCTCTCGCCGCAGCCATCGGGGCAGGGCTGCCGATCAACGAACCGATCGGCAACATGGTCATCGACGTCGGAGGAGGTACCTCCGAGACCGCGCTCATATCGATGGGCGGTGTCGTCGCCATCGAAGCCGTGCGGATCGGTTCGTTCGACATCGACTCGGCGATCCAGAACTACGTGCGACGCCAGTACGGCATCGCGATCGGCGAGCGCACGGCCGAGGAGATCAAGATCACCATCGGCTCAGCAGCCCCCACCGAGGGTGAGTTTCGAGCCGAGGTGCGGGGTCGACAGCTCATGAGCGGGCTGCCCGAGACCATCGTGCTCACGCCCGAGGAGGTGCGCGAAGCAATCGACGAACCGGTCAGCACCATGGTCGACTCCGTCCTGTCCTGCATGGCGCAAGCGCCGCCCGAGCTGGCCCAGGACCTCATCTCCGAGGGCGTGCACCTGGTGGGTGGCGGGGGACTGCTGCGGGGCCTGGCCGAACGCCTGAGCGATGAGTCCGACGTGCCGGTCCGGCTGGTCGATGCGCCGCTCGAGTGCGTGGTTCTGGGTGCCGGCCGCTGCATCGAGTCCTACGAGGCAGTCAAGACGATGTTCATGGACTCGACTCGCTGAGGCCTCGATGTCGGGTCTTCCCAAGACTGCGATCGGTGTCAGGCTTGCCCTCGTTCGCCGAGCAGATCCTCGGCGACCTGACGGACCTGCCAGTCGCGGTCGTCGAGCGCGCGTCGCAGCGCGGCATCGACCTCGGGGCCCTCGAAGGCCGCCAGAGCGATGACCGCACGCCGTCGCACGGTTGCCTTGTCGGACAGCGCGGCGATCACCGTCGGCAGTGACGATCCGTCGCCGATGGCGCCGAGCGAGGCCACTGCCGCCTCTCGGCACAGGCTGTCGCCGTGGTCGAGAGCCAGTCGCTCGAGCATCGGCACCGAGTCGGCGCCGGCGCGACCCCACTCGCCGAGCGCCCACGCCGCGACCTCGACCACGGTGTCGTCGGCGTCGTCGAGCAGCTCACCGAGCCGACAGCGTGTATCGGTCGCCGCGAGCTCGGCCGCGGCGCGCCGCACGGCGGGCGAGCGATCCTCGAACGCGGCGTCGAGATCAGCGGTCGCGAGCGCGGCGCTTCTGTGCAGCGAGCGGAGCGCCGACGCGCGCACGGTTGCGTCGTCGTCGTCGAGATGGGCCCGGGCCGTGCGAGCGTCGCCCGCGTGGCCGGCGATCGCCACCAGCCGCCGCCGGCGCGACGTGCCGGTCGGCCGCCGGTCGGGCATCAGGACACGGCTTCGAGAAAGATCGTGCCGGCCAGGAAGGCAATGCCGACGAGCACGGCCAGCACGACTCCGAGCATCAACACGATTCCGGCGAGCAACACGAGCGCCCGGATCCGTTGCCACCATCGGACCTTCGCCTTGCGTCCGGTTACCTCACGATGGCGCCGGATCGGATCGGTCGATCGCAGCATTCGCCTCATGGGAGGACGTTGGGGTGCCGATGAGGAACCGGGAACACGACCGGTTGCGGCGGTGTTGTCGCCATCGCGCCGGAATGACTCGGAAGGTCGAAAGGACTCGGCGAGAACGACACCGACACGCGGGCCGACCCGCCTGCGCACGATCGTCGTGGCAAGCTCGGAGGAGCGAGACGCCGCGGCGACGGCAAGCAGGAAGAGGACCGAGAACGAAGCTGTGAACACGCTGGACACCACACTACCGCCGGCATCGGACGCCGAAAGCGCCGATACCCCCGCGAGTCGGTTCCGCCGTCGCGTCATGTGGACAGCGATCGGTGTTGGAGCGCTGATGGTGCTCTCGATCGCCGGTTTCATCATCTGGGCCGTCCAGCCCACCGACATCTACGCGCTCCGGCCCGGCTCGGTGCGCGACACCACCGACATCATCCAGGTCAGCGACGCCGACTTCTTCGACCCCGACGGCCAGATCAACTTCACGACGATCACGCTGTCGGCCAACATCTCCCGATGGGAGAAATGGCGCCTCGACGACGACCCCACCATCCAGCTGGTCCCCGAGGACGTCATCAACGGCGACAGGGATCGCGACGAGCAGCGTGAGCTGAACCTCGCCGCCATGGAGAGCTCGAAGGACCTTGCCGCGATCGTCGCGCTCGAGTACCTCGGACTTGCCGGAGACCCCACCGGCGAGGGTGCGCTGATTCGTTCCGTGCTGCCCGGCGCCGCGGCCGACGGCATCCTGGTGTCGACCGATGTGGTCATCGGTGTCGACGGATCGCCCATCGAGTTCGCCGACGAGCTCGTCGATGCGGTTCGTGCGCTCGAACCCGGCGACGAGATCACGCTCGAGGTGCTTCGGATCGACGAGACGATCTCGGTTCCGGTCGTGCTCGGCACCGGCGACGACGGTGAGTCGGCCCAGCTCGGGGTCGAGGTCACCACCTTCCAGCTCTCGGCCGACTTCCCGGTCGACGTCGACATCGATACCGGCGAGGTCGGCGGACCCTCTGCGGGGCTGGCGTTCACCCTCGGCATCATCGACGTTCTCACGCCCGGTGAGCTGACCGGCGGCCTGAGCGTGGCGACCACCGGCACCATCCAGGCCGATGGAGGCATCGGACCGGTCGGCGGCGTGGCACAGAAGGCAGTTGCGGCCCGCGACAGCGGCATCGATGTGTTCATCGTGCCTTCGATCGAATTCGACGAGGCCCTCTCCCAGGCCGGTGACATGCGGGTCGAGACCGCCGACACGCTCGAGGAGGCCATCGCCGTGCTCGAC
>JAOTZB010000228.1 GCA_029861625.1 Acidimicrobiia bacterium | reverse complement strand
GGCCGGAGCCGCTGTCGGATCGATCACGTCGTGGGCTCCGAGCTCGGTGCCGAGTCCTCGACGGTGTGCGGTGGGCTCGATGAGAACTGCACGTGCGCCCATCGCCGAGGCGGCAGCGATGGCGCTCAGGCCAATGGGGCCGCCACCGATCACGGCAACGGTGTCACCCGGCTTGACGCCGCCGACCCGGTCGATTGCATGGAAGGCACAGCTGAACGGCTCGACGGTCGCCCCCTGTTGCCACGAGAGCTCGTCGGGAAGTGTATGCGCCCAGTCCTCGCGGATCTTGAAGAGTTGCGCGGCAGCACCACTGATCGAGAACCCGAAGTGGTCAGCACCGCCGTTGACGGTGCACTCCCCGACGATGCGGTCACCGACCGCGAACTTGCGGACTTCCGAGCCGATGTCGACGATCTCGCCGGCCCACTCGTGGCCGGGGATGATCGGGAACCGCACGGGGATGATGTAGTTGTCGGCCAGTAGGTCGAAGTCGGAGTGACAGATTCCCACCTGTCGCAGGGCGACGAGAATCTCGTTCTCACCGAGCGACGGTTCGGCGACATCTGCGACCTCGGCCACGCCGGCCTGAGCGAAGACAAGAGCCTTCATGAAGCTGCCTTTCTTGTTGTGCAGGTTCGCCCCGCGCAATATTCCTACTTGCGAGATCCGATCGTGACACTACAATCGATTGCACCTTCCAGCAAAGGCTTTTCATGAAAGCAGCGGTGTACCACGGCCGGTTCGACATCCGCATGGAGGAGCTCGAACGCCCCGAACCCGCCGACGACGAGCTGCTCGTCGCGGTCACCGGTGTAGGCATCTGCGGCACCGATGCGACTGAATTCGCCCACGGTCCGACGATGTTCCCGATCGAACACCGCCACGACGTCACCGGGCACGTCGGACCGATGGTTCCGGGACACGAGTTCGCAGGACGGGTTGTTCGCGTCGGCTCAGCGGTGACCGGCTTCGGAGAGGGCGACCTCATCACGTCGGGCGCCGGCATCTCCTGCGGAACCTGCCCCCGGTGCCTCGAGGGACGAACGAACCTCTGTGATCGGTACAGCACCGTCGGGCTCCAACGAAACGGTGGCCTCGCCGAGTTCACGACTGTGCCTGCGACCGCTTGTGTGAACGTCGAGCATCGCTCGCTGACCTCCGATGTCGCGGCGATGGCACAACCCATGTCGATCGCAGTCCACGCGATGCGACGCGGCAGGCTTCTCGTCGGCGAGCGGGTCGTTGTGCTCGGGGCGGGCGGAATCGGCGCGTTCCTCATCCACGCCGCAGCAAAGGAGGGTGCCGAGGTCACTGCGGTCGACCTCGACTCCGATCGACTTGCCACAGCACAGGCACTCGGCGCCGCAAACCTCATCCAGACCGACCGAGAGTCGTCAATCCTCGAACAGCTCACCGGTCGGGGCCTCGACCCGGCGGTGGTCTATGAGTGCACCGGCATCCCCCCGGCAGTCGAAGCCGCGGTCGAGCTCACCGTGCCGGGCGGGCGTCTGGTGATGGTGGGTCTGCACAAGGCGCCGGTTCCGGTCGACCTCCTCTCGGTCTCGCTCCAGGAGATGGAACTGATCGGGACTCTCGCCCATGTCTTCGGCGCCGACTTCGGCCATTCGATCGATCTTCTCGAGGACGAGACCGATCTGTGGACCTCGGTTGCACCGACGGTGCTGCCGCTCGAGGAGCTCGTCGACAGCGGGCTGAAGCCCATGGTCGACGGCGGCCCTACCCCCATCAAGACCCTCCTCGATCCACGCATCGACACGCCTCGACCGGTGCAGACCTCGTGAAGCACTCGATTTTCGCGGCAATGACCGGAGATTCACCATGACCAGCGCATCCACCAGAGTCGGCTTCGTGGGTCTTGGGCGCATGGGCGTTCCCATGGCCCGCCAACTCATCGACCGCGGCTTCGATGTCATCGTGTTCAACCGGTCGCCCGCTCCCGCCGAGGCGTTCGCGAACGACACCGGGGCAGCGCGGGCCACAACGCCGCGCGAGCTCGCGGAGTGCGCCGACGTCGTCGTGACCATGCTGGCGAGCGGCTCGGCACTGATGGAGGTCCTCGACGGCGATGACAGTCTGTGCGCGGGTTTGTCGGCCGGAACAGTCGTGATCGACATGGGCACCACCGGCATCGAGTTCACGAAGATGGCGCGGGCGCGCCTGGCGGACTCACAGGCAGATCTCGTCGAAGCTCCGGTGTCGGGTAGTACCGCCGCTGCCGAATCCCGCGCCCTGCTCGTGATGATGGGCGGCGAGGACCATGCAGTGGAGATCGCACGCCCCGTGCTCGAGGGGATCGCCGACCGGGTGGTCCACATGGGCGGCCCAGGCACCGGAGCCGCAATGAAGCTCGCCGTGAACGCCGTGTTGTTCGGGATCAACCAGGCAGTGGCCGAATCGCTCGTGATGGCCGAGAGCGCCGGCATCGATCGTTCGACCGCCTACGACATCTTCGCCACGTCTGCCGTGGCGGCACCCGTCGTGCTGTATCGACGGTCGGTGTTCGAGCACCCCGGGACCACGCCGGTCACCTTCTCGATCGACCTGGCGGTCAAGGACCTGCAGCTGATCCTCGACCTCGCAACGAGTGTCGGAGCGGTGATGCCACAAACGGAGACGAACATCCACCAGCTGCGGGACGCGGTTGCCGACGGCCTCGGCAGCTGCGACATGGGGGATATTGCCGTACACCTCCGCGGGGCGTCGTGAGGCTCACCCGCCCGCGCGCCGAGGGACCAGATCATGGCTGACGTGACCCTCAAGCACATCGCCTCGAGTCTCGGCGTGAATGCATCGACGGTGTCGCGCGCACTCGACCCGAACAAGGCCCATCTCGTGAGTGAGGAGACCGTCGACCGCGTACGCGCCGCGGCGAAGCAGCTGGGCTATCGCGGCGACCGGGTTGCGGGTGCACTCCGTCGGGGAGTCACCGGCACGGTCGGTGTCATCGTCGCCGACCTGGCGAACCCGTTCATCGCCCCGGTCATCCACGGCATCGCCCAGAGTCTTGCCCCTCGGCAGATGCTGCCGATGGTCATCGAGACCAACGACAACGCGAGCGAGCTGGAGTCGAGTCTCGATCATCTTCTCAGTCGCCGCGTTGACGCGGTCATCTGTGCGGGAGCACGGTTCAGCAACCGAGAGGTGCTCGAGGAAGCAGGTCGCTCGACACCCGTCGTCGTGGCGGTTCGTGGCCTCCCGAACTCCGTCCTGCCACAGGTCCTCCACGACGACCGGGCCGGTGGAGCCATGGCCGCCCGACACCTCCTCGGGTTCGGGCACACCCGGCTCGCCGAGCTCCGAGGTCCCGACGATGTCGGCAACTTCGTTTCACGCCACCTCGGATTCCAGGAGGCGTGCGCCGAGGAGGCTCTCGCCGTGATCGACCTGCCCGAGGTGGGCGAACGCCCGATTCGGGAAGCGGGTGAGCATCTAGCACGCCTGCTCATCGACGTGCATGGCGATGCGATGCCCACGGCCGTGTTCGCGCACAACGACCTCATGGCGCTGGGGGCCCTGAGCGTCTTCCGTGAGCACGGCCTCACGTGTCCGACCGACTTCTCGATCGTGGGGTACAACGACTCTTCGACGATCGATCAGGTCGACCCTCCACTCACGTCGGTCATCTACCCCGGCATCAGGGTGGGCAGGTCGGCGGGCGAGGTCGCGCTCCAACTCATCAGCGATCCGACGGAACCTGCGCCCGGTGCATTGTTTCCACCGAGACTTGCCGTCCGGAAGTCGACCTCACCCCCAAGGAGGACCCATGCGACGTGAAGACGTCGAGTTCGACAGTGAAGGAACGCGGATTCGCGGCTGGCTGTACCTCCCCGACGACCGCGCCGATCCCGTTCCAGCCATCGTGCTCGCTGGCGGGTGGTGCTATGTGCGCGAGCTCGTCATGCCCTACTACGCGGAGGCGTTCGCCGAGGCCGGCATGGCCGCGCTCGTCTTCGACTACCGGAACCTCGGCGTGTCCGATGGCAACGTGCGTCAACACCTCGACCCGTGGGCGCAGATACGCGACTACCAGAATGCGCTGAGTCATCTCGAGACTCGCCCCGAGATCGATCCCGATCGGCTCGGCGCATGGGGGATCTCCTACTCCGGTGGCCATGTACTCATCCTCGCTGCGACCGACCCGCGCGTCCGCACGATCGTCAGCCAGATCCCCGTCGTCGACGGATACCGAAACATGCGGCGGGTGCACGGAACGATGGGTTACCGCCGGCTCTGGGACCAAATTCTCGAGGATCGACGCGTCCGTTTCGCCGACCCGGACTCGCGCCTCTACATCCCCCATGCAACCGCAGATCCCGATCGGGATCTGTCGACATGGCCCTTCCCCGAGACCTTCCACACGTTCCTCGACCTCAAAGAACGCGAGGCCCCGCTGTACGAGAACCGGAGCACCGTGGAATCCGTCGACCTGCTGCTCAACTACGACGTGATGCCCTTCGTCCGCCGCATCTACAACACACCCACGCTCATGATCGTCGCCGAAGGTGATGACCTGACCCTGTGGGACCTCGAGATCGAGGCGTTCAACGCCTTGCCGGTCGCCGACAAGGAGCTGACGGTTCTCGCGCACACCTCGCACATGACCCTCTACAGCGATCAGGCGAAGCTCCAGCGTGCCGCCAGTGCCGCAACCGCCTGGTTCGAGAAGACCCTGCTCCCAACCCGCTGATCGGACCAACCAATGGAACTGCCCCACGGTCTCGGACACCTCACGTACTCGACGCTCGTACATCCCGGCGATACCTGGGAGGAGATGAAGGCGAGCCTGCACAAGTACGGACCGGCCGTGAAGCAGGCGATCAGCCCCGACTCACCGTTCGCCGTTGCGCTCCGACTCTCGGCGCAGGCCGCCGGACTGCTCGCCGGCGACGACGAGGAACGCCGCGAGCTCCGTGAGTTCCTCGACGAGCAGTCTCTCTACCTCCTGACAGCCAACGCGTTTCCATACGGCCCGTTCAAGGGTGGGCTCGTGAAGGAACGGGTGTTCGAACCGGACTGGACCACCGAGGATCGAGTCCGATACACGCTCAACGTCGCCGAAGTCCTCGCAGATCTCGTGCCGATCGGGGTACAACCGAGCATCCAGACCGCTCCGCTCGCTTTTCGTCCCAATGTCAGCGGGCCGGCCTACATCGAAGCCTTCAGCCGCAACGTCCTTCGCGTCGTCGCCGGGCTGGTCGACGTCGAGCGGCGTACCGGTCGCACGGTCAAGCTCGCGCTCGAACCGGAGCCCTGGTGTTTCCTCGCTACCACGCCCGAGACCGTGGCGTACTTCGAGGAGTACCTCTATTCGGCCGCGGGGGCCGCGACTCTGGCCCAGCTCGCCGAGCTCTCTCTCGCCCAGGCGCACGGTGCGCTCCGGCGTCACCTCGGCGTCGTGTTCGACATCTGCCATCAGGCCGTGGAGTTCGAGGACATCCCCGCGTCGATCGAGCTGTATGCCGCATCGGGTATTCCCATCTTCAAACTCCAGGAGGCTGCGGCCCTCTGGGTTCCCGAGGTGACGGCCGATGTGGTGAGTGAGCTGGAGCGGTACGCCGACACGATCTACCTGACCCAGACGACTCAGCGACGCGACGGTGAATTGCAGCGGTTCCTCAACATCGAGGATGCGGTCGCCGCGTGGCGAGCCGATCCGAACCCCTGCGAATGGCGCACCCACTTCCACGTGCCGGTGTTCCTCGACGATCTTGGTCCGTTCCGCACCACGAGGTTCGCGATCGAGGACGCGCTGCGGGTCCATGCTGCCGCACCAGTGTCGGACCACCTCGAGATCGAGACCTACACCTGGGACGTCCTGCCACCGCATCTCAAGGACGCCGACATCACCACATATGTGACCCGGGAGCTCGACTGGGTCCAGCAAACCCTTGCCGACAGGAGCAAGCCATGACTCGATTCGAAGGGAAGGTCGTGCTGATCGCCGGGGCCGCCGGCGGGATCGGGGCCACCGTGGCCCGCCGTTTCGCCGAAGAGGGTGCCGAGCTCGCACTATTCGACATCGGCCCGGCGGTCGAGCGGTTGTCGGGCCCCACCACCAGCAACGCCCTGGTTGGAGAAGTCGACCTGGCCAGCGAAGCATCCTGCAACGCCGCCGTCGCCGCCACGGTGGAGCGATACCGACGGATCGACGCTCTGGCCATCATCGCCGGTGTAGTCCAAGAGGCGACACCCATCGACGAGCTGTCATCGGCCGAATGGGACCGGGTCATGACTGTGAACCTCAAAGGCCCCTTCCTATTGTCCCG
>JAOTZB010000227.1 GCA_029861625.1 Acidimicrobiia bacterium | reverse complement strand
AGCCGGGCTTCAGCCACACCTGACCCAGAACCGTTGCGGTCGCGATGCAGTGGCATCGTGAGCTGGGCCGTGTCGAGCGAGTCGAGTCACAACAACCAAGTCAAACAACCGATTGGAGTCCCGATGACCGATGTATCCCTCGATGAACTTGGTCCGGTCGACTACGTCATCGTCGAATTCCCTGCGGGGACCACGACCTTCACCGGCGAGATGGCTCCGGCGCTCCTGGCGTTGGTCGACGCCGGAATCATCCGCGTGATCGATGTGCTCATCCTCACCAAGGACGAGGACGGGTCCGTCGACGCAATGGAACTGTCCGATGTCGGCGAGCTCGGTGAACTGCAGATACTCGAAGCCCAGCTCGCGGAGCTCTTGGCAGAGGACGACGTGGTGCATCTTGCTGCAGCGATGGATCCGGGAAGCACCGCCGGCGTGCTCATCTGGGAGAACCTGTGCTCGGCGCCGTTCGCGTCCGCAGTGCGGCGTTCGGGTGGCCAGCTGATCGCCGATGGGCGGATTCCGATCCAGGCGATCATCGCCTCGATCGAAGCCGACGCAGAAGTCGAGACCGAAGCCGAAATAGAAGCCGAGACAGAAGGAGATTGACATGCCGCTCAGACGATCACGGGTCGGAAGAAGAGGCGTCGTTCGGGCCCCCGTTGCGAAGACGGCGGTCGTGGCTGCGGCCGTGACGCCGGGGCCGGCGCCGGTGGCGAAGACCGCAGTGGTCGCCGCCGCCGTCAGACCCGGACGGCGTCGCCGTCGGATCTGAGGGGCACCCGCCGGGGCGGAACAATCCCCGCCGTGGGCTGCTTCGCTGCGGACGAAGCGCAGTGACGTCTGCCCGCAGGGTCAGCCGCTGTCGTCGGCGTGCCAGAGCACGCGCTGGGGGAACGCGATCTCGATGCCGTTCGCGTCGAAGGCCCGCTTCACGGCGCGCATCGCCTCGTCGCGGGCCCGGAGCTCCACCGGCACGTCCGGTGCGTGCCAGAACCGGCAGGCGAGATCGATCGTGGAGTCGGCGAAGTCTCCGACGAGCGCCTCGGCCGGAGGGTCCTCGAGCACGCCGGGCGCCATGCTCATCGCATCGACTGCGATCTTCTGGGCGTGGTCCAGATCGGTGTCGTACGCGACGCCGGCGACGAACTCGGACAGGCGGCGCCCCTCGGTGCTGAGGTTGGTGATCGTGGAGTTGAGCACGGACCGGCTCGGCAGGTGGACACGACGCCCGTCGATGGTCCGCAGAACGACCGTCCGCGAATCGATCTCGGCGGCGACTCCGTCCTCGTCGTTCAGGCGCACCGTGTCGCCGAGGGTGAACGGGCGTCGGACCTGGAGGATGAGCCCGGCTCCGAGGTCTTCGAGCAGGGGTTTGGCCGTGAACGCTGCGACAACCAGGGTCAGGATCAGCAACCCGCCGAGCAGACCCCACGAGAACCCGAGCGACTCGAGGGCAACCATCAGCCCGATGAGCAGGACGACGATCGCGCAGATCTGGGCGATCAGCCGGCCCGCGTCGTCGGGCATGCCCTCCAGTCTGCGGAAGTAGCGATTCAGCCCGTGCTTGACGAGTCGGGACAGCACGAATCCGGCGACGAGCGCGACCACAGCAACGATGGCGTCGATCCGGGTGACGCTCTCGATGTTGAAGCTGTTGGAGATACTCAGCTCGTCGGGAACGGGGACGGGGACGACCTGGCGGGGAAGGATCGGGACGATGTTCATGGTCCCTCGGGACGCCGGCTACGAGGGGTCGGGGTTCCGGAACAGTGGGACCAGACGTTTGGTGTCGCGCTCGGACGTCAGCAGTTCCTGCATCCCGGTCAGCACGTCACCACGTTCGGCGGCGACGTTGCTGCGTTCCTCGGGGTCTGCAGTGAGGTTGTGCAGCTCCCAGAACGTGTCGGTCGGCGCAGTAGAGGCGGGAGCGAGGCCGTGCTCGGCCTCCCAGTCGTCCAGCCGCTCGAAGTAGTGGCTGAGCTTCCACAATTCGTCGGAGCCGTCCGCCCCGGTCGGGCGCGAGGCGATCACCGATTCGATGCGTGAGGGCATCTCGACGGCGTCAAACGGCTCACCGGTGAACGGGTTCTGCTGGCTCGAACCGCGCGTCATGTCGTCGTCGGTCATGAAGTAGATCGGCGCCTGGATCGACTCGGGTGCGAACGAGCCGGTGAGGACGCCGCTCAGGTCGCGCCCCGGGAGCGCGTGGCTCTCGACGTGGTGCTCGGCCACGCCCGACGCCGCTCGCTCGGGGTCGATTCCGGCGAGGCCCAACAACGTCGGCAGGAGGTCGACGTGGCTCGTCGGCGTGTCGATGCCGTCGGGACGCAGGGCGATGCCGGGCCCGGTCACGACGAGCGGTACGCGGATCGCCTCGTCGAACGCGTTGTACCACTTCTGGACGAGCCCACCATGCGCCCCGTTCAGGTCGCCGTGGTCCGACGTGAAGACAACGATCGTGTCGTCGGCCATGCCGGAGTCCTCGAGCGCTTCGAGCACCCGCATGATGGCCCGGTCGACCACCTTGTGCAGGTAGTAGTAGAGGCGACGATGCGCCTGGTCAGCGGGCTCGTCGAACGTCATCTTCGGCCAGACGTGCAGGAACTGCTCCTGGCACGACGGTCGACCGGCGAAGGTGTCCGCCTGCGACGGCGCCGGGCCGATGTCGGGAACGGTGTCGTCCGGTGGCGCGAACTCGAAGAGCTGCTGCCAGCCGCGCACACCGAAGCTGATGTCGTGGGGGTTGACGAACGACGCAACGCTCAGCCACGGCCCGTTGCGCACCGCCTTCAGCTCGTCGAACAGCTCGACCACCTGATCGGCGAACACCCCGTCACGGACGAATCCGCAATCGGCCTTGTCGGTGCCGTGCGGTTCGCGGCCGATCCACCCCGAGAACCCGTACGGGTCCAACCGGTCCGCCCGGCGGTACGCATCGACGGCGCGGGGGTCGACCGTGCCGTCGGCGTCGCTGGACATGAGCCGGGTGTGCGTGCCCGGCGTGGTCAGGTCCGCGTGGGAGATGTGCCACTTTCCGCGCCAATGGGTGTGGTAGCCGCCCGCCCGGAACCAGTCGCCGATCGTCGGCACGGTGTCGGGGTCGAGGAACCCCATCGCCGGGTCACTCGCCTGCTTGGCCAGCCCGTCGGTGCTGGTGACGCCGTGGAGCGACGGATACTGCCCCGTGAACAGCGTCGCCCGGCTCGGGAGGCAGGCGGTCGAGCCTGCGTAGTGCCGATGGAGTTGCGTCCCGTTGTCGATCAAGTGCTGTCGGGCGGGCAGCTGCTCCCGCCGGAAGGCCGCCAACTCGGGCCCCTCATACGGAGGCGGGTAGCGCTCCTCGTCGGTCATGATGATCAGTATGTTCGGTGAGTTCATCTCGGGCTCCTGCTGAAATGGTGGCGAGTGGTTCCTTCGGCCTGCGGCTGCGCACTCCTGTGCACCCACCGGTTCGAATTGCTACATTCCCAGTGAGTATCAAGGGCGGAAGAAGGGCGCTGCATCATCCGTACGGGATGAAATGCCCGACCCGACCCCGGTCATCGGACCCGGTACGACAACGCCAGCGGTCGCCCGGTCGAATTCCTTCATCAGGTGCCGCCGAGGATCTTGGCGTTCTGCTCGGCGAACTCGGCGTCGCACGCCGCCTGAGCCGCGAATCGCCTCGGCGAACGACTGTGCCCAGCGGTCCTCCCACAGGATCATCAGGATCGACCACCCTGGTTCAATGGCCTCCGCGGCGTGCTCGACGTCCGGACCGAGCACCCCATCGAACTTCCCGCCCAGCGACGCGAAGACGGTCAGGTCCTCGTGCGCGTCGATCTCCACGACGAGCAGCTCGCCCTCAGTGCTCGTGCTGACGGAGAGCAGGTCGATGATCCGATCAGGTCGGCGTCGCCGAGTCGGCCAAGCTCGGCGCGATCTCCCCGTTGAACTCCGTAGCCGGGAACCCGATGATGACGCACTCCGCTGGGCCGGCTGCCAGAAGTAACCGAAGGGTTCCACCGAAGGTTTCCACCGAAGGTTTCGTCCGATGGATTCATCCGAAGTGGATGATGCGGGTCTGGCCGCCGGTCCGCACCATGGAGCACACCAGCACTCATCGGCCTCCAGCAGGCCGTGTCAACGCGAGGGAGCGTGTTCATATGTTCGCAGCAGAGTTCGGCACCGGGCAGGTGTTGTGGTCGATCTTCTGGTTCTTCCTCTTCTTCATCTGGATCATGTTGCTGTTCCACGTGTTCGGCGACATCTTCCGCAGTCCCGACCTGGGCGGTGTCGCGAAGGTCGTGTGGTCGGTCGTGGTGATCCTGCTTCCCTACCTGGGGGTGTTCGTGTACGTCATCGCTCGCGGGGACAAGATGCAGGAGCACGCGATTGCCCGGATGCAGGCCGAGGAGGAGGCGCGTCAGGCATACATCCGATCCGTGGTCCAGAACGAACCAACCGGCGCCTGAGATCAGGGATCGTTCGATCATGGTCCACCCCGCAGCTGACCCGGATTCGTTGGGATCGCGATGCAGTGGCGCCGTGAGCTGACCTGGAACCCTCGCGACCTGAGCTGGCGCATCGCTGCGCTGTTCATGGTCGGCTCGTTCCTGTTCGCGCTCGGGTCGTTCCCGCCGTACTCCCAACTCGTCGACGGGCGGGTCGTCGGGATCACGTTCGTCTTGGGATCGATCCTATTCACGGCGGGCGGTTACAGCGTCTTCTACCAAGTGATCAACAGCGACGACGACGGCGAACCCTCGTCGGGTCGCCGGTTCTGGGCCTGGCAGCCCGACCGGACGGCGTGGTGGGCGGCGTTCGTGCAGCTGATCGGCACGCTGCTGTTCAACGTCAACACGGTCGACGCGATGTTCGAGACGTTCACGACCGAGCAGGAGAACCGGCTGGTGTGGACGCCGGACTTCTTCGGATGCATCGCCTTCCTCATCGCCAGCCACCTCTTCTGGCTCGGCGTCTGTCACCGCTGGTGGTGTCGGCGGACCGACGACCCCGACTGGTGGGGATCGCTCCTCAACTACGTCGGATCGGTCTTCTTCATGGCCTCGGCGATTGGGGCGTTCACCCTGAAGACCACGGGCGAGCCGCTCAACATCACGATCGTCAACATCGGGACCTTCCTCGGCGCCATCTGCTTCCTCGTCGGCAGCTACGTCACGCTCCCCCCGCACCAACCCGCCCGTACCAGCGCCGACGCCGCGAACGCGACGGAGATCGGCTGACAACCCCGCTGAAGGGAACACGAACATGCAAGACGACACCGACACCGACACCGGTGCCGAGCCGCTCGACGGTCCAGCCGCCCCGGACCATGCCGGGCAAGACCCCCGCAGTGCACGCTGGCGGCGTTCCCTGGCCGTGGTGCTGGCGGTGACCGCCGCGATCGGCCTCGTGCTGGCGGTCACCGCCACCTGGATGAACCGCACCCTGCTCGACACCGACCAGTGGGTCCAGTCGGTGGAACCGCTCCCCCAGGACTCCGAGATCCAGGGGATCGTTGCCGAGCAGGTCGCCGACGAAGTCCTCACGGTCATCGACCTCCCGGACCTGATGGACGGCCTGCTCGGCCCCGCCGGCAAGTTCCTCGCCGTCCCCGCCGAGGACGCCGCCCGCAGTGCCATCGAGGAGGTCACCGTCGTCGTGCTCGCGTCCCCGGAGTTCGAGCAACTGTGGATCGACGCCAACCGGCGAGCCCACGAGGCGGCGGTCAAGGTGCTGAAGGGCGAGGTCGACGCGGTGACCAACGTCGACGGCCAGGTCACGTTGGACCTCGTCCCGCTGATCAACAACGTGATCGCCGAGATCAGCCAGGACACCCCCGAGCTCTTCCGCGGCGCGATCTCGATACCGGAGGTGAGCGCTGACGAGGTCGACCAGGCAGCGACGAACCTCGCCAACGCGCTCGGCATCACCCTCCCGCCCGACTTCGGGCAGATCCCGGTGTTCGACGCCCAGGCGCTGACCACCGCCCAGGATGCAGTCCAGGTGCTCGACGCCGGGATGGTCGCGCTGTGGATCATCTTCGTGTTGGCGTTCGTCGGTGCACTGGTCGCCAGTGTCGACCGGCGAGGAACCATCGTCTTCCTCGGCATCGTCATCACCGTCACTGCGATGATCGTGTGGCTGCTCCGGCGGCCGCTGGAGAGCGACATCGTCGCCGAGGTCAAGAACCCCTCCGGCAAGCAGGCGACGCAGGTCGTCATCGACGTGGTGCTCTGGAAGAACCTGGCTCCGCTGATCGCCTGGCTCGTGGTCGTCTCACTGCTCGCCGCCACCGTCGCGTTCCTGATCGGCCCCAG
>JAOTZB010000021.1 GCA_029861625.1 Acidimicrobiia bacterium | reverse complement strand
CCGATCACAGGGAAGCCCTTCCGGGAGTAGCCGCTCGCCTCCCATTCGGCCTCGGTGGCATCACGGTGCGACGGCAACAGGCCCATGCTCCGATAGATGCAGAGCGAGCCCTCTCGTCCGTATTCGGTCGTGAACTCCGGGTCTTCGGCCAGGCTGAGGATGTGGGTATGGGCATCGATGGTCAGCGACATTCGGATCAGCCTTCCTCACGAGTCGGCGCACGCTGCGGGTTGTAGAGGTACGCCGGCTCGACGGGCGTGTCGTACCAACGTTGATAGAAGTCCACGATGTAGGGATCGATCCGGGCCGAGATACCGGATTGCTGGGTGGTGGCGCCGAGCGGATAGAGCCGCTCCGTCGCCTCGACCACGCGTTGGCGAAGGACATTCTCGTCGACCACGGTCACCACGCCGTCCTCGAGCACGGTCTGACCGTTGATCATGACCGAGTCGATGTCGGTCGACTCGGTTCGGTCGACGACGACGTCGAGAAACGGCGTCTGATCGAAACGATGGGGCGGAAAGAAGATCCGATCGCGTCGCACGACCAACAGATCGGCGAGCGCGCCAGGTGTGAGCGAGCCGAGCCGTCCGCCCCACCCCATGGCCTGGGCGCCGCTGTGTGATGCCGACGTCAACAGCTGGAGGGAGTCCATCCTCCCGACCTCGAAGACGGCCGGCGTGCGCTGGAGGTATGCGGCCAGCCGCAGCTCCTGGAAGAAGTCGTCGCGTTCGGAAAAAGAGATGCCGTCGGTGCCGAAACCAACGTTGCCACCTGCATCGAGCAGATCGCGAACCCGGCAGATCCCGGTCGACAGTCTCAGGTTCGACCCGGGATTGTTCGACGCGACTGCCCCCGAATCCGCGAACCGCCCCACGTCGTCGTCGGTGACCCAGACGAAGTGAGCGAGGCTCGTTCGGGGTCCGAGAACCCCGAGCTCGTCGAGTCGAGCGAGCGCGCTCATGCCGTAGCGCTCCAGGTTGTACATCATCTCGGCCCGGGTCTCGAGCGCGTGCGTCGTGATGCACGTGTCGTACTCGTCGGCGACCTGGACACACCGCCGGTAGAGGTCATCGGAACACGAAGGGGTCCAGTCGGGCGCCACGATGAGATGGATCAGGTCGTCCTTGCCGTGCCACTCGTCGGCGAGGGCTCGGAACGACGTCATGACCTCGTCGACGGGCCAGGCGTAGCCCATGTTCGAGGCCCGAACCTCGGCGGCGAGATCGGCGGGCAGGCGGGCAAGGAAGTCCGCGTCGGCTTCGTGTGCGTAGATGTTCTCGTCTCGACTCACAAGGCCGAACGCGCTGCGGAATCCGGCGTCGCGATATGCCTGCAGTGCCGCCGGCGCCGAGAAGTGCTCGAGCCCGGGTCGGCCGTAGAAGAAGTCGATGGCCGAGGTCTGGCCCCCTTTGATCGCCTGGATCAGCCCCCAGAGAACGATCGTGTGCACATCTTCTTCGGCCGCGCCGCCGGCAGGGTGGACCAACATCACGTTGGCCCGTTCGAAGATGAACTCGAACAGGCCGGGCCCGACGGCCAGCTCGGAGTGATAGTGACAGTTCGCGAACCCTGGCATCACGAAATGCGAGTCTGACCCGAGCACCTTGTCGAACGGACCCCGTTGCTCGAGGTCGACCCGCGAGCCCACCGCCTCGATCTCGCGCCCGACGACGATGAGCGCGCCGTCGTCGATGATCCCGGCCTCGCCCAGCGTGACCACCGGGTTTCCGATGATGAGTGTTCTGTCCATTCTTAGTCCTCCGGCCCGTTGGGGTGTCCGCGCTTCGATCAGACCGCTGCCGCGCCGTGGGCAGCCGAGGCGTCGTCGAGCGCGGCCAGATGGTCGGCGACGACGCTGCGAACGTGTTCACGAATCGCCCGCTCGGCCCGCTCGGGATCCCGCTCGCTGATCGCCTCACACACGAGCCGGTGCTCGCGCACCGACCGACCGGGGCGACCCTCGATCCCCACACTCAGTCGACCGATGCGCACGATGTGGAACCGGAGGATCTGCAGCTGGCTCCGGATCCGCTCGTTGTCGGTCTGTGCGAACAAGAGGCTGTCGAATGCGTCGAACAACGACGTGAGACGCTCGACCGCCCCTTGTTCGAGAGCAGCTTCGCTGTCGTCGACATTGCGTCGGAACCGCTTGAGGTCGGCTTCACTCATCGCCGACGCGGCCCGTCGGGCGCACGATCCCTCGAGCAGCTCACGAAGCTCGTAGATCTCGGACAAGTCTCGATTCGTGTAGCCCCGGACCACCGCGCCCCGGTAGGGCCGGATGTCGACCAGCCCGTCAGCTTCGAGCCGCACCAGCGCCTCACGCAGGGGCGTCTTGCTGATACCCATGTCCTCGGAGAGGCGGGCCTCGCGCAACGCGTCGCCGGGGCGGAGGCGCAGATCGACGATCGCGTCGCGCAGCGCGTCGTACGCCCACTCCTTCAGCTGGCTGCGCTTCGGCACGGCGTCGACGACCGGCTTCGTTGACTCGGTCATGGCTTCTCTTCCTGTTGGTCCTCGGTGGCGTCGCCCACTTCGATGCGTCCTCGACGGGTGCCCGTCGGCGAGCCCGCGCTCACGACGCGGACTCCCGCAGACAGGTTGCGAAACGCTGGATGGTCGTACCGCGATCGTCGCCGAGCGGGAACACGTGGATCGAGTCCACACCAGTCTTGCGCAGCGCCCGGAGCTGTTCGGTTGACCGTCGTCGGCTTCCGGCCAGGGCCATGCGCTGGACGAACTCCCGTGGGAGCAGGCGAGCGGCCTCGGCCGCCTGCTGGAACTCGCCGCCGACATAACGCTCCCGAACAGCCCTGGCAACGTCGGAGTCGAGCCCTGCCAGCTCGCAGTACAGCGGCACGGTCTGGGGGAACCAGGCGGCGATCGGGGCTGCCGCCGCCAGTGCGACGTCCTCGTCGTCGTCGATGCAGCCATAGGCGAACAGGGCGACGTGGGGTCGGTCCCGGCCGGCCGCCTCGGCGCCTTCGTCGATGCGTTCGAGCGCCCAGGAGATCCCGGCCTCGGCCAGGCCGCACAACAAGATGACCCCGTCGGCGACGCGCCCGGCGAGCTGCAGCGTTCTCGGGCCGCTCGCCGAGACGAACACGGGGATCTTCGAGCTCGGCGGGAACTCCAGATGGGCATTTCGCAGGGAGAAGAGACTGCCGGTGTGGTCGACCGTCCCACCGTCGAGAAGCGAGCGGATGGCGTGAATCGACTCCTCGAGGTCGGCGACCTTGGCCGGTTCGAGGCCGAGTGCCGTCAGGGGACGATCTCCGACGCCGATACCCAGCACGGCGCGGCCGCCCGACACATCGTCGACGGTGGCGATCGAGGTCGTCACGATGGCGGGATGGCGGGTCATCGGGTTGGTCACGGCGGTGCCGACCAACAGCCGCGGGGAGACCTCGGATGCAAGGCACAGATAGCTGTACGGGTCGCGAGCGTGAAGTGACGAGTCGGTGAGCCAGAGCTGGTCGAAGCCGGCGTCGTCGATGGCCGAGACCATGGCACGGAACTCACCTGGTGAATCGACGCCCTGCAGCACGACACCCGACCGAAGACCGTCGATTCGCGGATGGGCGCCGGCCATCTCAGATCACCTCGACCGCGGCCGAGACCGTCGCGGCCAGGGCCTCGAGCCCGTCGGCGAGGGTGCGGGTGTCTATCCACTCGTCCTCGGTGTGTTCCCCCGCGCCGACAGTCACCCCGATGGCGATGGCCGGAATGCCGAGGGCATGGGCCGCGTTCGCATCGGTGCTGGCGGCTGTGAGGCTCGCTCGACGACCGACGCCGGCGAGGGCTTCCGTCGCAGCAGTCACGAGCGGGTGGTCGTCGCGGACCGAGCCTGCCGGGCGTTCGCCGATCACCTCGACCGCACACTCGATGTCGGGTCCGAGATTGCCGTCGAGCGCCTGGGCGGCACCGGCCACGAGCTCGTCGAGCGCGAGCTGGGTGTCGGCGCGCATGTCGACCTCGAACCAGGCGGCGCGGGCGCGGGCGTTGATCGCCTCGCCGCCACCGACCCGTGCGACATTCACGCTGGATCGCCCGCCGGACGGTCGGACGAGTCCATCGAGCGCCGCGACGACCCGGCCGAGCGCATGGACCGACGATGGCGCATCGGCCTGCTCCCAGGAGTGACCCCCTGGTCCCGTCAGCTCGACTCGCCACCGCACCGACCCCACACCGACCGTGCAGACCCGCCCGAGCCAGTTCCCCTCGAGCGCGATCATCGCGCCAACCGGAGCTGCCGGCCGGGCGAGTGCCGCCGTGACTCCCGCGAGGTTGCCCAGGCCTTCCTCACCGATCGTGGCCAGAGCCCAGATCGCACGAGCCGACTCGTCGGGGACCAGCAGATCGAGGGTGGAGATGCTCGCGAGGGCGACCGAGTCGTCGCCGACGGATGGACCCCGGAGATAGGGCCCATCACGCTCGACGGAGTGCGCCACCGCACGTGAGAAGACGGTGTCGAGATGAGCACACACCACGAGGGCCGGCGTGCGGCCATCCCGCAGTCGGCCCCACACGTTGCCGGTGCTGTCGATTCCGACCGCGTCGAGCCCATCGGCGACCCACCACTTCTCGACCCGTGCCGCTCGATCGGCCTCATCGAGCGGTGGAGCCGGGATCTCGGCGAGCTCGATCGTTCGGTCGATCGTTCGGTCGAGCAGCGCCGAGTCGAGGGAGGTCACGGGGCCACGACCACATCACGGGCCACGAGCTCGTCGACATCGGCGGAATTGACGCCCAGATCCGCGAGGACTTCTCGGGTGTGGGCACCGAGGACCGGAGACGGGCCGGTTCGGGGTCGATGTCCGGCGAGTCGGAACGGAACGCCCATGGTGGAATAGCGACCAGCTCCTTCGTGGTCGTACTGCTCGACCAGGTCGAGCGCGGCGACCTGGGGGGAGGCCACGACCTCCTCGAGTGGTCGCACCTTGCCGGCGGGAACCCCGGCGGCCTCGAGTCGCTCGACCCACGAGTCGGCACTGTCCGTGGCCAACACCTGCTCGATCGAGTCGGTGAGCACGCCGCGATTGGCGACCCGGTCGGCGTTGGTCGCGAATCGAGGATCGCTCGTCCACTGCGGTCGAGCGATGGTCTCGCACAGCTTGACCCAGAGGTGCTCGGAGCCGGCACCGGCGAGCACCACGTAGTCATCGCTCGCACGAAAGGCACCGTAGGGAGCGAAGCTCGGCGAGTGGCTCCCGAGCAACCCGGGCGGCTCGCCGCCGGCGAGGACCGACGATGCCAGCGTGGTGAGCCCACCCATCCCGAACTCGAGGAGCGAGGTCGACACCTCCGAGCCGGTGCCGGTTGCGTCACGTTCGCGCAGCGCGGCGAGGAGACCGACGACAACGCACAGTCCGGCCCCGATGTCGAGGACGGGTGCACCGACCTTGACCGGTCCCGAAGTCGGGCTGCCCGTGACGCTCATGAGTCCTGTCTCGGCCTGGAGGATGAGGTCGAACCCTCCTCGGGTGGCGGCGGGGCCGATGTCGCCGTATCCGGAGATCGAGCCGTACACGAGATGAGGATGGCGGGCGTGCACCGAGGCGAAGTCGAGGCCGTATGCGTCGAGCCCTCCGGGCCGGCTGTTGTGGACGATCAGATCACTGGACGCCAGGAGTGCTTCGACGATGTCACGGCACTCGCCGGCGCGGAAGTCGATGGCGACGCTCCGTTTGCCACCGTTGAGTCCCATGAAGAGCGCCGACTCACCTTCGATCCGGTCGGTGGCCTGACCGCGGTAGGAGTCGCCCCCGGGCGGGAGCTCGATCTTGAGGACATCGGCGCCGAGCGCAGCGAGCAGTGACGTGGCGTACGAGCCGGAGACGAAACGGGTCAGGTCGAAGACCCGGCAGCCGCGTAACGGACGCCCGCTCACCAGAGCTCCGGCTCTCGATACTCTCCGAAGACCGATAGGAGGGCCGCGGAGGCCTCCCCGAGGGTGGCGCCGGCCCTGGCGGCCTCGATGAGTGGGGGCATCACGTTGTCCGAGGTCGTCGCAGCGGCCACCACACCCTCCAGAGCGACGGCGACTTCCCGCCCGTCCCGCCGCTCGAGCCGCTGTCGGGTTCGGGCGATCTGGCGCTCGCACACCGCGTCGTCCATCTCGAAGAGCCGGAGCTGATCGACGTCGGAGTCGTCGGTGTAGCAGTTCACGCCGACCTTGGGGCGATGGCCGGTCGAGAGCTCCCGTTCGGTCTGGTAGGCCTTCTCGGCGATCCACCGCTGGAGGATGCCCTCTCCGAGAGCGGCGACGGCGCCACCGTGCCCCTCGATCTCGGCGATGAGGTCTCCTGCGGCGCGTTCGATCTCGTCGGTGAGCGACTCCAGGTAGAACGAACCGGCCAGGGGGTCGATGGTTCGCGTGAGCCCCGATTCCAGCGCGACGATCTGCTGGGTTCGCAACGCCAGCGTCACGGCTTCCTCGGTGGGAATCTCCAAGGCCTCGTCGTAACCCATCACATGGATCGACTGGGCGCCACCGAGCACGGCACCCATGCACTGGATGGTCGATCGAACGACGTTGTTGAGCGGCTGCTGGGCGGTCAGGGTCGCTCCCGAGCAACCGGAGAAGAACCGGAGGCGCGCCGATGCCTCCACCTGCGCGCCGTAACGCTCGGTGGCGAGTCGATGCCACACTCGCCGCGCCGCCCGAAGCTTGGCGACCTCCTCGAACAGGTCGAGCGTCGTGGCGAAGTGGAACGAGACCCTCGGAGCGAACGAATCGAACGGCAGTCCCCGGCCGACGAGCTCGTCGCAGTATGCGATGGCCGAGCTCATCGCGAACGCCAGCTCCTGGATCGCGTCCGCACCGGCTTCACGGGCGTGATAGCCGGTGACCGAGATCGGGTTGAATCGCGGGACCTCGGTCGCGGCGAACTCGACCAGGTCACACGCGAGACGCATGGACGGACCGGGCGGGTAGATGAAGGTGTGCCGGGCGAGGAACTCCTTGAGGATGTCGTTCTGCACCGTGCCCGAGAGCTGGTCCCACTCGATGCCCCGTCGCTCGGCCGTCACGAGGTAGAAGGCCAGGATGATCGGAGCTGTCGCATTGATCGTGAAGTTGACCGAGAGCTGATCGAGCGGGAGTCCGTCGAAGACGTCGGCCATGTCGTCGACGGTGTCGATGGCCACGCCGACCCGGCCGACCTCGGCTTCCGCGAGTGGGTGATGTGAATCGAGACCCAGCTGGGTCGGGAGATCGAATGCGACCGACAGCGCCGTCTGGCCCTGCTCCAGGAGAAACCGATAGCGGGCGTTCGTATCGTCGCCGGACCCGAAACCGGCGTATTGCCGCATCGTCCACAACCGATCGCGGTACATGGTCTCGTAGGGCCCACGGGTGAACGGAGGATGGCCCGGAGCGCCCAGGCGAACGCCGAGATCGTCGCCGATGTCGTCGGCGTCATAGAGCGCCTTGACCGTCAGCCCCGAGTCGGTGCTGACCGCGGACCCCTCGGGCCGCGGCCGACGACTCGGGGTCATGTCGCTGTGACCTCGTGAGCTGCCACCCGGAGGATGGCGGCGATGACCTCGGTGAGCTCGGAGCCGACACCGAACACGTCGGCCGCGCCGAGAGACCGGAGCTCGTCGGCATCGCGCCCGGGGATGGTTCCGCCGAACACCACCGGTAGGTCCCCGACGCCACGCTCGTCACGGCCCGCGAGGAGGTTCCTCCCCAGCGCGAGGTGAGCGCCCGACAGGATCGAGACGCCGATGACGTCGACATCCTCGTCGATTGCCGCGTCGAGGATCTGAGCGACGGTGCGCCGGAGACCGAGATAGATCACCTCGGCCCCCGCGTCGCGCAAACCGTACGCGATGACCTTCAACCCTCGATCGTGGCCGTCGAGGCCGGGCTTGGCCAGCAGGATCCGGGGCCGGCCGTCGCCCATCAGCTCGTCGACCCGGCCGGGGTGCTCAGCGCCAACGCCGTGAACGCGGCATAGACCTTGGCGGCGGTGTGGATGTCGTCGACCGAGAGATTCTCGTCGGCGCAGTACACCGGTTCGTGGCCCGGGCCGAAGATCACGGTCGGGATCTTGTCACCGAAGCTCGCCGTGTCGCCCAACCAACCCGCGACCTTGAACTCGGGTTCGACGCCCTTCACCCCCCGTACGGCCCGCAGCATCGTCTGGACCACCGGAGCATCCGGTTCGATCAGGTACCCGGTCTTGCTGTCGGCCAGGTCGACCCGCGCCTCGAACCGGGGATCGGCGGATGTCGCTGCTCGCAGGCATCGGTCTATCTCCTCGCGCACGGTCTCGACGGAGACCCCGGGTTGGGGTCGACAGTCGACCCGGATCACACATTCGTCGGGAATCATCGAGGGACCGCCAGGAGCCAGGCCGCCGTAGATACGGCCTGGCGCCATCATCGTCTCGGCGCCGAACAGGTCACGCGCCCACGGCTCGATGACCGGCTCGAGCTTCGATGCGTCGAGCGCGAGCACCGCGTGGGCCGCCAGTGTGTTGGCGTTGACCGCGAGGTGCTTGTCACAGGTGTGAGCCGAGCGTCCGAGCGTGGTGACGTCGAAGTAGTAGCGGCCGCGATGGCCGATGAAGATCTCGTTGTCGGACAGCTCGCCCAGCACGCAGAGGTCGGCGCCGTGGGCGGCGAAGTACGCGATCGACCCGAGCTGATCGCCCATGTGGTCGCTCACCGCCGCGAACGCCGCTGTGCCGGCGAGGGGGGTGTCGATGGAGCGCACCGCCTCGAGCGCGACCACCATGCAGGCGAGCGCCGATTTCATGTCCATGATCCCGTGGCCGAACACCCGGCCGTCGACGAGGTCGCCGGAGAACGGTTGCGACGCCGACCAGCCACGCGACACTGGCTTCGTGTCGAGATGGCCGGTGAGCACGACTCGGGGCCCGGTGCCGAAGTGCACCTCACCGAGGGCATTCGGTCGATCGGGAAGCACCTCCTGGAGCTCGACGTTCTCGAAGCCGGAATCGTCGAGTGTGGACGTCAGAAACGATGCCAGCGGGCCCTCGTTGCCCAGGATGCTCGGGATGCGGCACACCTCTCGTGTCAGCTCGACCGCCCGGTCGAGATCGACGGCGTCGATCGCGGCCCTCATTACCGCATCGGCATCCACGCTCATCCTCCCCCGACAGGCGACTCACTGGATTCGGGACCTGGGTATCGAGATATAGTATCTCATCGACAGAGGGAGGCGCAGGTGAGGATCACGGCTGCGGTTGCGCGCGAACCCCATGCAGCGTTCACGCTCGAAGAGCTCGAACTGGGCCCACCGGGACCCCACGAGATCGTCGTCGAGAACGTTGCGGCCGGCATCTGCCACACCGATGTCGTCGTCCGCGACCAGTGGTTCCCGGTGCCACAACCGATCGTGCTCGGCCACGAAGGCGCGGGGCTGGTCGTCGAGGTCGGCGCCGAGGTGACCAGGGTCGCGCCCGGCGACCCGGTGGTGATGAGCATGCTCGGCTGCGGGTCGTGCACCTACTGCCGGACCGGACCACCCGGATACTGCGTCTCGCACTACGACCTCAACTTCGGGGGATGTCGACCCGACGGTTCGACCGCGCTCAGCAAGGGCGACGAGTCGATCCACGGGCACTTCTTCAGCCAGTCGTCGTTCGCAACCCATTCGATCGCCACCGAGTACAACGTGGTCAAGATCCGTGACGACGTTCCCCTCGAGCTGATGGGCCCGCTCGCCTGCGGCGTGCAGACCGGTGCCGGCGCGGTCATCAACTCGTTGGGGGTCCGCCCCGGGACCAGCATCGCCGTCTTCGGCACGGGCGCGGTCGGGCTGAGCGCCATCATGGCCGCGAAGGTGGCCGGGTGCACGACCATCATCGGCGTGGACATCGTCGCCGACCGGCTGCAGTTGGCCGAGTCGCTCGGCGCCACCCACACGATCGATGCGACGACAGCCGATCCGGTCGAGGAGATCCTGTCGATCACCTCGAATGGCGCCAGCTACAGCCTCGACACCAGCGCAGTTCCGGCCGTGGCGCGCCAGGCCGTCGAGTGTCTCGCGCTCCTCGGAACCTGTGGTCTCATCGGTGTGCCGCCGGCGGGCACCGAGCTGACCGTCGACTTCCACACCGTGTTGTTCGGCCGGTTCGTGCGCGGCATCGTCGGCGGCGATGCCATCGCGCAACAATTCATCCCCACGCTCATCGAGCTGTGGCGGCAGGGCCGCTTCCCCTTCGACCGGTTGATCCGGCAGTATGACCTCGCCGACATCAACACGGCCGTTGCCGACGGCGAGTCCGGTGCCACCGTCAAGCCCGTGCTGGTCATGCCGAGATGATGCCGGTGGTCGACCCGGTCCCGACCGGATCCGGACACTCGGTCATCCCGCATCGCATCGACCCCCCGTGACCCCGAGGAGTACTCCGTGACCATGTCGCAGCCCGATCTCGACGCTGCAGCGCCGAAGGTCGAGTTGCGGGCCGTCAGCAAGCGGTTCGACTCCAAGAAGCACCAGCTGTCGGTCCTCGACCAGATCTCGATCGAGGCCGCGGCGGAGGAATTCGTCAGCATCATCGGGCCGAGCGGTTGCGGCAAGAGCACGATGTTCAACATCATCACCGGGCTCGAGCAACCGAGTGCCGGCGACGTGTTGGTCGACGGTTCCCCGGTGACCGGGCACGGCGAGCACTTCGCGTACATGCCGCAGAAGGATCTGTTGTTTCCCTGGCGGCGAGTCATCGACAACACGACGCTGGGGCTCGAGGTCCAGGGCACGAATCGCCGAGACGCCCGCCGCCGGGCGGCCCCGTTGTTCGAGACCTTCGGCCTGGAGGGCTTCGAGCGCCACTATCCCTGGCAGCTCTCCGGCGGCATGCGCCAGCGGGCTGCACTGTTGCGGACGGTCGTACAGGACCGGTCCATCCTGTTGCTCGACGAGCCGTTCGGAGCGCTCGACTCGTTGACCCGCACCGAGATGCAGGAATGGATGATGGGTGTGTGGGAACAGTTCCGTTGGACGGTGCTGCTCATCACCCACGACATCCGCGAGGCGATTTTCCTGTCGGATCGTGTCTATGTGCTGACGGCCCGGCCGGCCTCTGTCCGCCTCGTCGTCGACGTCGAGCTCGAACGGCCTCGGTCGTTGAACGTCGCGAGGGAACAGCACTTCCTCGACCTCGAGAGTCGGTTGATGGAGGCGCTCCGCGAGGAGAGCCGTCGCTCACAGCTGGGAGAGCTTCCCACCGTCGAGTAGTCCGAGGCGGGACGGCCGACTACAGGTTCGCGTACTCCGCAGGGACGACCATCCGGTCGATGACCTCACGGAAGCACTCGTTCGCGCGAGCGAGCACCTCGGCCTCGTCGATCGTCGTGAACTGTCGACCTTCCATCACGATCTGGCCGTTGACGATGGTCGTGTCGACGCACGAACCCTCGGCGGAGAACACCAGGTGTGAGTAGATGTGCTCCTTGCTCATCGGCATCAGCGGGGTGAAGAACTGCGACTTCAGGTCGACGAGGATCACGTCGGCCAGCTTCCCGGCCGACAGCTCTCCAGTGTCGTGACCAAGGGCCAGGGACCCGTTGCGGGTTGCCATCCGCAACACATCGGGAGCCTGCTGGAGCGACGCATCGACCCGTGTCGCCCGATGCACGAGCGAGGACCACTTCATGACCTGGAACATGTCGCGACTGTTGTTGCACTCCGCGGCATCGTGGCCGAGTCCGATGTTCAGCCCGGCGGCCAACATCTCGGGCACTCGCGCCACACCGTTGCCGAGCTTCGCGTTCGACGTCGGATTGTGCGAGATGTGCGTACCGGTCTCGCGCATGAGCGCGATCTCGGCGTCGGACAGCCACACGCAGTGGGCCGCGATGCAGTCGGGTCCGAGGATCCCGCAGTCGTAGGCGAACTCGGTCGGTCGACGACCGAACTTCTCCTTGCTGATCTCGACCTCGCTGAGCGACTCGTTCAGGTGGATGTGGATGCCGGTTCCCAGCTCGTTCGCGAGATCGCGGGCGCCGCGGAGCAGCGCGCCCGATGCGAGCGGGAGCCATTCGATCCCGATCAGGACCTCGACCCGACCGTCGGATGCGCCGTGAACCTCCTTGAAGGCGGCTTCGTTGTCGGCCAGCGTGTCGAGGTCGTGTTCGTCGTCGGCGACGTCGTTCGACAGCACCGCTCGGATACCGATGTCGCCGGCCGCGCGGGCGAGCGCGGGAAGCTGGCGGTACATGTCGTTGACCGTCGTGGTGCCACTGCGCAACGACTCGCTGTAGCTGGCCATGGCCGCCCAGTAGGCCGCCTCGGGATCGAGGGCCCGGATCATCGGGTACCAGCAGCTCTGGAGGTACTCCCAGAGCGGGAGATGGTCGGACCAGCCCTTGCCGAGCGCAGTGTGGTAGTGGAGATCGACGAGTCCCGGAAGCGCGGCCATGCCCGACGCGTCGATGATCCTGGCGTCGGCCCGGTCATACGACGAGGCGACCGACGCGTCGCCGGCGGCCACGATCCGGTCACCTTCGACGACGACGGCACCATCGAAGAAGACCTCGTCCTCGTCGTTCATGGTCACGACGATTGCGTTCTCGATGATGATACGGGAAGCCATGTTTGCCCTTTCGTAGTGATCGGATCGGCTCGGGGCGGCCCAGTGGCTGCGGGCCGTCAGGCGTTCTGCTCGTGTCGGCGCGACGCCGCATACCAGGGAATCGTGAGCCGCTGGATCACCGACACGAGGGCGAACAGCGAGACCGAGACCAACGCCGTGACGAAGACGGCTGCCAACACGAGGTCGGTGCGGAACGAGTTCTTCTGGAGCAGCATGAAGATGCCGAGACCCTTCTTCGCCCCCACGTACTCCGCGAAGACCGCGCCGACGACCGCGTAGGTGATGCCGATCCGCAGACCCGAGAAGAACGAGGGCAGCGCGCTCGGCAGGCGGACGTACCGGAAGACCTCGAACCGGCTGGCACCCATGGAGCCGAGAAGGTTCATGGCTTCGGCTTCGGTCGATCGGAATCCGTCGATCAGCCCGATGGTGATGGGGAAGAACGTCACCAAGACGACCACGATGATCTTCGGCAACAGCCCGAACCCGAACCAGATGATCATGAGCGGCGCGATGGCGATGATGGGCAGGGTCTGGGACGCCACGAGCACCGGGTACAGGGCGCGACGGATCGGCTTCGAGAAGTCGATGACCACGGCGAATATCGAGCCGATCATCACCGACAGGCTGAACCCGATGAATGTCTCCTTCAGCGTCGGGACCGTGTTCTCCCAGATGAGGCTGCGGAATCGCCAGCCCTCGGTGACGACTCGCCCCGGCGATGGCAGGGTCGTCGGGCGCACGTCGTTGGCGACGACGTACCACTGCCACAACCCGACGAGCGCGACGATCAACAGCAGCGGAGGAAGCGCGGCACTGATGGTACGACCGATGCCGGCCGCGGCCCGGGCGGCCCATCCGGGCCGCCCGGAGTCGGGCGTCATGCCGGCGCGCGGCACCTCAGCGAGCTCGTCGGCCCGATCGGCCGTCCCGATGTCGAGATCACTGAGTGCCACGGCGCTTCCTCCGGTCCTCTCCGGAATGCTGTCAGTTCAGGTACGACGTGTCGACGAATTCGCTCCAGTCCGGCTCCTCGGCGAGGCTGTTGCCGTCGGCGTCGGAGATGATGCCGGCGTTGTACAAGAAGCTGGAGTAGGCCGCGAAACGATCGACGTCGATCGTTCCCCACTCGCCGTTCTCGTCGAGGAAGAACTCGTCGGACATCAGCGCCTGGCTCCGCTCGACCAGCTCGGGCTCGTTGAATACGCCAGGATTGGCGTCGATCAACAGCTGAGAGGCCTCATCGGGGTTGGCAGCGCCCCACTCGTAGCCCCGCTTGGTCGCGCTCATGAACCTGGTCGCGAGGTCCTCGTTCTCGGCCAACCATTCCTCGGAGGCGACGATGACCACGGAGTACTGATCGGGTAGGCCGAAGTCGGCATACTCGAAGTACTTCATCGGCTCCTCACGCAGCTCGGCCTCGATTCCCTCCCAGGTCAGGAACGGGATCACGAAGTCGGCGGCCCCGTTGTAGACGGCTTCGTACGCCGCGGTGTCGAGGACCACGGTCTCGAACTCACCGGTACCACCGTCGGCCTGGATGACCGCGGTCATGACCGGGACCTCGAACGGGCCACCGAATCCGGCGTAGGTGAGGCCGTCGAGATCCTTCGGCGACGCAATGTCGTCACGGTCGGCCTTGACCCCGATCGCCTCGACCGTGTGCTGCACCACGCTGGCCACTGCCTTGATCGGCACGCCCGCTGGTCGGGCGAGCGTGATGCTGTTCTGGAACGAGACCGCGAAGTCGGCCAGGCCCTCGGCGACGATGGTGTCGCCGTTGCCGCCGCTGTAGGGCAGGATCTCGAGCTCGATTCCCTCCTCGGCGTAGTACCCGTTGACATCGGCCGCGTAGATCCCGGTGTGGTTGGTGTTCGGCACCCAGTCGAGCTGGAACGTGATCGTCTCGAGCTCGTCACCAGCGCCGGCGTCACCAGCGTCGTCGGCTTGTTCGGTGCCGGAATCTGCCGTGTCGTCGGCCGCCGTGTCGCTCGCCGAATCGTCGTCGTCGCTACCGCAGGCAGCTGCGACCAGGGTGAAGATCAAGAACAACGCGAGCAACCATCGGGTCCTCCGGGTTCGAGTCATGGGTTTTCTCCTTTGGTTTCTCCGTGCAGTGCACGAGATCGTGTTCAATCGGGCGGGTGTCCGCAGCTCATGACGAGGTTCCCGTCGAGCTCGAGTGAGGCGTCGCGCATGACGCAGTCGAGGTGGGCGCGGGCGTCGACGGTTCCGCCGTAGGCGATCGAGTTGCCGACGGCGATGTGTGCGGTCCCGAGCGCCGACTCGGTCTCCATCGCGACATCGCACACCAGCCCGGCCGGATTCAGACCGAGCGAGACCTCGGCGAGATTGGACATGCGGGGATCGTCGCATCGATCGATCATCTCCCGCAGCCGCTCACCTTCGTGTCCGTCGATGTCGACGAGCTCGCCCGCCGCGAAGGTGAGCGTGACCGGCTCCGGGAGGGGGCCGACGCCCATGAAGAGGAAGTCGGCGTCGACCACGACCACTCCCTCAGTGGTGCCCTCGACGGGAGCCGTACCGGCCTCCACGTCGGGGGGCGCCATGTACTCGCCGACCCCGCGGCAGACTCCGTGCAGAACCCGGCCGGGGCGGCCGGCCACCGAGCCGCGCAGGTCGGTGCCGGCGGGAGTGGTCAGCCGGAACTCACTCGCCTCGGTCCACGCGTCACCGACCTCGGTCGCTCCCGCTCGAAGCTGGTCGAAGTCGACGGCCAGCGGGCCGCCGTCGCGAAATGTCGACATCTTGACCCCGGGCATCGCGAGGTACCGCACGCCGGCCGCTGTGGCGTCTCGCCGAGCCCGATTCGAGCCGATGAACAGCGAGGTCAGCTCGATGACGGCGTCGGCCTGGCGCATCGCGGCAGCCACCGGACGGGGCGGTTCGGATCCGGGGAGCTCGGGCACGGGAATCGCGGCGACGACCGGCGTGCAGCGGCGCCGCGAGAGCTCGTCTCGGAACACGGCGATCACTTCGGCATCGGTGCCCTCGTCGACCAACAAGACGATGTCCTCGCCCCGTTGCACTCCGAGGCAGCGTTCCAGGACATTGGCGAACACCGGGTCGCTCATCGCGTTGATCCTGCGACTGTTGCCACGGCGGCGGCGAGGATCTCCATCGCCTCACGGATCTGCGCGTCGTCCACGATCAATGCTGGCGCAAGTCGCGACACATTCCAGTGCACCCCACCTTTTCCGATGAGTAGGCCGGCCGCCTTGCAGGCTTCTTGCACCGCCGCAGCCAGATCGGGCCGAGGCGTGCGGTCGGGATCGGCGAACTCGACGGCCTGCATGAGGCCGACGCCACGGACCTCACCGATGATCTCCGGGTGTCGACCGGCCAGCTCGGTCAGCGCGGAGGCCATGGTGTCGCCCTGGACCCGCGCGTTGGTCATCAGATCGTTGTCGATCAGGTAGCGGAGGTTCGCTAGCGCGCCCGCCGTGACCAGGTGGTTCCCCCCGAACGTGCTGATGGATCCCGCACCCATCGCATCCATGACGTCGGCCGGACCGACGACCGCTGCGATGGGAAGCCCGTTGCCGAGACCTTTCGCCATGACCATCAGGTCGGCCTCGACGCCGGCGGCCTCGATGCCCCACATGGCCTGCCCGGTTCGGCCGAAACCGGTCTGCACCTCGTCGGAGACGAGGAGGATGTCGTATTCGTCGCAGATGGAGCGAATGGTGGGGAGGAATTCGGGCGGTGGCGTGACGAAGCCGTTCACGCCCTGGATCGGCTCGACGATCAAGGCGGCGATGGGCCCGGCCGTCTGCGCCTCGATCACGTTGCGGAGATCGGTCGCACAGGCCACGTCGCACGACGGGTAGCTGAGCGAGAATGGGCAGTGGAAACAGCCGCCGTAGGACGCGAACTGGACGTCGAGGGGAGACAGGGAGCTCGCCGAGTAACCCCGCTGTCCCGTCACGGCGACCGCGCCGAATGACCGGCCGTGGTATCCCTGGCGCATCGAGATGACCTGATTCGAACCCCGATGGTTCGTGGCGAGCATGAGCGCGGTGTCGACCGCCTCCGAACCGGAGTTGACGAAGAAGACCTTCTCGTGTCGATCGGGGGTCATCGACACCAACAGCTCGGCCAGCTCCACCATCGGCTCGATCAGATAGAGCGTGGACGAGTGCGCGATCCGGCCGATCTGGTCCCGCACGGCTTCGACCATGGGCGCCAGGTTGTGGCCCGAGATGATGGTGGTGATGCCGCCGAAGAAGTCGAGGTACTCGCGTCCGTCGGCATCGGTGACCATGGCCCCGTCGCCCGAGACCAGGCTGATGGGCTCCTCGTGCATCTGATCGACCCAGTGCGGGAGCACCCGACGGTGCCGCTCGAGCAACGAGGGCACGACGGTCGAGTCGTGCTCGTCAACGCGAGTCCTCAGCGACACCGCAACCTTCTCCCTCCGGGGATTCCCCATCGGTTGCACGAGGCCGGCATGGGCCATCGGGTCAAGGCTAGATTAGATCTCATATCTGGTTGTGGCAAGCGAGGTCAACTAGCCTGGCCGGACCGAGGAACTGCCGGCCCGAGAACGGAGCAGCGCCATGACCCCCACCTACACACTGGCCCCGACGGGCACCGGGCGGCCCAACGCAGTCCTCGATCTGCCCGATCGCCAGTTCCCGAGATCGATCGGTGAGACCGTCGGTCCGATCCGTGAGCTCTACCGGCGCAGCAAACAGCGCGAGTGGAATGCCGCGACGGCCGTCGACTGGGCCGCATTCGACCCGAGCTCGTACACCGATGACCAGTTGTTCGCGGCGCGCCAGTACTGGTCTCGGCGGGCCTGGGGCGAGTACGGCGCCATCTCGGAGAGCCCCGCCATGGCGATCCGATATCAGATGGAGCGACGTGAGCCCGACCTCGTCTTCTTCTGGACGATGCGAACTCACGAGGAGGTGCGCCACGCCGAGGTCTGCCAGCGCATGGCCGACGCGTGCGGCGGGTATCTCACCGAACCCGTGACCAAGGCGCTCGAGGGATCCGTCGCCACCCATGGCGTGCGGTCGATGAGCTTCGACGCCGACACGCCCCTCGAGGCGCTGGTCGCCTCGCTCATCTGCTGTGCCGAGGTCATCGCGTTCGACGTGTTCGTCGCGCTGATCAAGATCACCACCGACCCGGTGGCCAAACAGGTCCTCAAGCTGATCATGCGCGACGAGGTCCGCCATTGCGACTTCGGCTGGAAGTACCTCGAGTACCGGGTCCCGGATATGACCGCAGCCGAGATCGACGTGTGTCGCGCCAAGGTGATCTGGATGATCGAGGAGATCGAGCTGAAGGGCTATCACAGCTCGTGGCTCTCAGAAGCTCCCGACCTCGCCGAGATCGAGGCCGATCGCCTGGTCTACGAGGCGGGCCTCGGCGCGACGGTCGAGGAGATCGAACGCCCACTGATGATCGAGTCCATCGGCCGAATTCGGGAGCGGATGGCGCCGCTGGGTATCGAACTGCCGATGTTCGACCATCCCAAGATCGGGCAGGGCTTCTGACCGGTGACCGAACCCGCTGACGTCGAAGCCATCGTCCGTTCCCGCTCGGCGCCGGTCGATCTCGTGGTCGAGCACCGGTTCCCGCTCGGCCTCACTCCGACCCTTCCCGAGATCTGGGATCTCTACGAGACGAGCAAGACGGTCTCCTGGGACCCGGAGGACTCGGCCCTTCTGGCCGGCAGGACCTCCGATGACTACCCCGACGAGGTCCGCGGGGCCGCGGCGCTCCTCTGGAGCCGCCGGGCCTGGGTGGAGTTCCCTGGCATGGCCGAGTCCGAGGCACTGCTGGTGCGCTTCTGTCTCGAACCGGCCCGCGAAGTCGACGCCAAGTACTGCCTGTCGTGTCGGGCCGTCGAGAAGGCCCGCGCCACCGACGCCTGCCGGATCCTCGCCGACTGGTTCTCCGGCTATGTCGACGACTCCCCCAGCGCCGACCTCGTCGAGGCGCTCGAGAGCGACCGCGTTCGGTGGGCCCTGCACGCCGAGGCCGACATCGACGCCTCCGTCGTCGGGCTGCTGTGCGTCGAGGCGCTCATCGATCTTCGCCTTTGGGAGGCCACTGTTGACGCGACGACCGACCCGACCGTCCGCCGTTTCGGCGACCAGATGCTCGTCGACAAGCGACGCCAGGTGAGCTTCGGATGGGCATACCTCGACTCACGAGCCTCGTCGTTCGAAGACGACAAGCGCGTCGCGCTCTCCGCTGCCGCCGATCGGACGGTGCGCGACGAGCTCCGCGGTCGACGAGTCTCGGCGCTGCTGCCGCCAGGGCCGGGGCGCGACGCGCTCACGCTCGCCCAGGACCACGTTGCCGTCGTCGGGGCCGGTGCGGTGGCCACAGCCGACGAGGTCGCCGTGCTCGGGCTCGCCGTGGAGGAGTGCCGGCGCTCGCTCCACCCGTACGGGCTGTCGCTCTCGACGGCGAGCCATCCCGAACGCGGGGACTTCTGATGGCAGCGACCCGCATGGTCGACCTCACCTGGTACGAGCTCACGGATCTCGTGCCGACCGACCCCGTCGTCCTGGTGCCGGTGGGCACGGTCGAACAGCACGGACCGCACCTCCCGCTCGACACCGACAATGCCATCGCCGAGTCGTTCGCCGGCGCGGCCGCCGAGGCCGCACCGCCGGGTGCCGCTCTGGTGGCTCCGTGCGTGCCGTTCGGGTTGAGCGAACACCTGAGCGACTTCCCCGGCGCGATCTTCCACACCACCAAGACGCTCATCGTCACCCTGACAGAGGTCTGTACGAGCCTGGCCCGATCCGGACTGCGGCGGATTCTCATGATCAACGGGCACGGTTCCAACGTTGCGCCGATCGACCTCGCCAGCCGCGAGGCACTGATGCGGGAGCCCGAGGCGCTGTTCGCGTCGGTGTCGTGGTGGGAGCTCGGCCGGGTGCGTGACGTCGCCACGCGGCTCGGCCCCCCATCGCCAGCGAGTCACGCCTGCGCGTTCGAGACGTCGTTGATGCTGGCGATCTCGCCCGAGCGCGTCCACATGGACCGGGCGGTACCGGGAGAGGAGTTTCCGACGTCCCCGCACGTCTGGCGTGACACCCTCGGCCGAGCTCCGTCACCGGAACACCGCCGCCCGATCCATCTCACGGAATTCTGGAGCAGCTGGTCCGACAACGGTGTCCGTGGCGACCCACGAGGGGCGACCGCCGAGCTGGGTGCCGCCATGCTCGCGGCCGGCGCCGACGAGCTCGCCGAGATCATCGACGAGCTCCGCAAACGGCCCATCCTCGGCCGCCGTGCGATCACTGGTCACCCGTGAGCCGCTACCGACGTCTGCAGGAGCTCGCCCGCCCATGGGTGGCGGAGAAGTACGACCGCCCAGTCGTGCGCGGCATATTCGACGGAACGCTCGATCCTGCGGTGATGCGATACTGGATCGAGCAGGACCATCTCTATCTGCTGGAGTACGCGCGGACCTTCTGCCGAGTCGCCTCACACGCCCCGGACGCACATCTCGAGACGCTCGTCGACGGCGCCCACTACACGCTGAACGACGAGCTACGACTGCACCGCGGCATCGCCGAGACCTTCGACGCCGACCTCTCGGTCACCACGATGGGACCGGCCTGCCAGGAGTACTGCGCCTACTTGCGCGCCGAGTCGAGCCGCTTCGCATCGGGAGTTCTCGCGGTGCTGCCGTGCATGATGGGGTTCGCGGCTCTCGGCCTCCAGGTGAGCATGCCCGACGAGCCCCGTTACCGCCGCTGGGTCCAGACCTACGCGAGCACCGAGTTCCAGGGCTACAGCACTCGCTATGCCGCGGTCGTCGACGACATCGAGATCGGCGACGACGACGCCGACCGGATCTTCAACGAGGGCATGCGACTGGAGCTGGCCTTCTGGGACGAGGCCGCGCAAGCCGCCGCCGACCCCGCCGAGAGGAGCACCCGATGAGAGCTGCCGTCCTGCGCGAGATCCCGGGCGCGCTCGAGATCGAAGACGTCGGCATCGACAAGCCCGGACCGCACGAGGTGCTCGTCCGAACCGTCGGTGCCGGCGTGTGCCACAGCGACCTCCATTACCTGACCGGCGCCTACACGACTCCGTTGCCGACGGTCATGGGCCACGAGTCCGCCGGTGTCGTCGAAGCGGTAGGACCCGACGTCAGCTATGTCCGGCCCGGTGATCACGTGATCACCTGCCTGTCGGTCTTCTGTGGCGAGTGCGAGTACTGCCTGAGCGGGCGGATGGCGCTGTGCGCCCACGAAGACACCATGCGGGGGCTCGACGCACCGCCCCGACTCCACCAGAACGGGGAGCTGGTCCACCAGTACGCCGATCTGTCGAGCTTCGCGGAACAGATGCTCGTGCACGAGCACGCGGTGGTGAAGGTGACCCCGGACATGCCGCTCGATCGCGCTGCGCTCATCGGCTGCGCGGTGACGACCGGGCTCGGAGCCGTGTTCAACACGGCGCGAGTCGAACCGGGCGCGGTCGTGGCGGTCATCGGTTGCGGCGGGGTGGGGCTGAGCACGGTGCAAGGAGCCGCCATCGCCGGCGCGGGTCGGATCATCGCGGTCGACATCGTCGCCGCAAAGCTGGAACTGGCGGAAACCTTCGGCGCGACCGACACGATCGACGCCGGCAAGGTCGACCCGGTCGAGATGGTCCGCGAACTGACGGGCGGTGGCGTGCACTACTCCTTCGACGCCATCGGTCTGAAGCAAACCGCCAGGCAGGCGTTCGAGATGCTGCGCCCCGCGGGGACCGCGACGCTGGTCGGGATGATCGCCCTCGGCACCGACATCGAGCTGCCCGGAGTCGACTTCCTGTCGGAGAAGGTCGTCCGCGGCTCCTGCATGGGCTCCAACCGGTTCCGCATCGACATGCCCCGCATCGTCGACTTCTATCTCTCGGGCCGACTCAACCTCGACGACCTCATCGCCGACCGGATCCCGCTCGATGGCGTGAACGAGGCCATGGACGCGCTCACCCGGGGCGAATCGACGCGCAGCGTCATCATGTTCGACTGAACAAGAAGCGGTGACGTTGAATCGGTCGACCGAACAGCACCGGGCGGCACCGGGAGCGCTTCAGTGCTTGAACTTCGCGGTCAGCCCGTCCATCGAGATCGGCTCGGCACCGAGATAGAGACGAACCTGGGAGATCACCGACGTGCAGCCTCTGCGGATCATCTCCTCGTTCATCTCCTTGGCAATCCCGAGCAGCGTGTCGAAGTCGCCTTCCAATGTGGTCCCGAGCCCGCCGACCTCGTAGGGGAGCCCGGAGTCCTGGACGATCGCGATGGCCGCGTCGACCGCAGGGTAGAGATCCTCGGGTGCGCTCACCTTGGGAATGATCTGGATGTTCATCATTGCGTTTGCCATGTGGTTCTCCGGTCAGATGTCGCCGAGCAGGTGGTGATGGAATGTCGGGAGCTCGAGACCGATCCGGCCGGCGCGCTCGCGGATGCCGCGGATCGACGTCACGATGATCGGTGCCTCCCAGTCGGCTCGGGTGCCGCCCAGACCGGCTTCGAAGACGAGCTCGTCTATCCGTACCTCCGACGCCGTCGGCTCGACCGCGAGCCATGCCGAGCGGTAGCCGGCGAGCTCGACGTCGTCGATCATCGCGATCATCGCCTGCTCGCATTCGGAGCGCTCGGACGCGGTCATGCGGGGGACTCGATCCTCGAGGTAGGCCCAACCGAACTCGCAGTGCCGGGTCTCGTCGCGAATGATCAACCGGAAGATCTCCTTCGCCACCGGATCGATCACCTGCCGGACCAGCTTGACGAACACGTCGTAGACGACGGTTTCGGCCACGCACACCAGCCCGGCAATCGTGGCTTCGAGCAGAATCGACTCGTCGAGCACCCGTTCACGGGTGCCGAGCGCGCCGGCGATGGCCTCGAGCTCTTCGTCGGAGGGCTGGAGGTGATAGCGCCCGAGCGCTTCGGCCATCCGGCGGCACACCTCGGCGTGTTTCACCTCTTCCTGGGTGCGGACCGTCCAGAAGAGACTGAGATCGGGAGCCCGGTTCTCGAGTGCGAACCGCAACTGCATGGACGGGCTCTCCGAGATGGCGCCGTACTCGCTCCACGCTCGCCTCGACCAGTAGACCCGTGCGGCGTCGAGCTGCTCGTCGGTGTACCCGCCGGAGTCGGCCAGGTGCCACGGGATGTCGGCGTCAGGGTCCCAGCTCTGCCGGCGGGCGCGGTCGTAGAGCGTGCGGATCGACGGGAGCGGCTCGTCGAGGGCGAGGGGGAATGGGCGGTCGGGAAGATCGAGTATCCCGTAGCGGCGGGGAGGATGGGTGTCGGTGCTCACCAGGACCGTCTCCGGTGGTGGTCGGTCATTCGGGATCGAGAAACGGTGCGCAACCGGCGGGAACGGCCAGGCCCAGATCGGCCAGTCGTTCGAGCGTGGTGCGGCCGGCGGTGGCCATTGCGGCGATCCTGGCGTCGGGTGGGGCATCACCCAGCCCGGCCCTGGCCGTGGACTCCATCGCCGCGAGCAGACTCGGCATATCGGAACCGGGACGGCTCAGCACCACGGCACGAGGAATGTCGTCGGCGAGGAAGGCCGCGATGGAGGCGGCCAGACGGACTCGGTCGTCGTCGGTGAGCTCGGCCAGTCGCGGGCCGAGATACTCGTGAGCAGCGGTGAGCGCCCGCGTC
>JAOTZB010000226.1 GCA_029861625.1 Acidimicrobiia bacterium | reverse complement strand
CGATCGAGTGAGGTACCAAGCCCCTGGATCGCTCAATTCGGGCCTACCGGGTGCGCCCGAAACCCAGGCACTCCAGCACTACCTCCTCAGCAGCAGCCGCTTCCTCCTCAACGATGAGGCCTACGGACTGCCACAATCGGCGCTCTACTCCGCTGCCTACCAGTCCGACGCTCTGGTGGATGAGGAGGATCGCTACACGCTCCTCGACGACCTCGCCCTGGTACGCCGCCAGGTGAAGGCGCAGTTGGCGAGGCTCGTCGAGCAGAGCACTCCGCGGCCGTATCTCGTGAATGTCGACGGCGATGTCACCGGCCTACTCGTGATCGGAGGAGATGTGACTGACTACACCCACATCGAGATCAAGGACTCGACGCTGTACGGGCCGGTCGCCAAGACGATCGAAGGCAGCTTCAACACGGTGGCCGCGTCCTCGGTTCCCGAGACGCTGAAGGCCGAGCTGAAGCTGCTGACGAAGGCCACCTGGGAGATGCTGGAGACAGCGCAGAAAGAGAGAATGCTCTCTCCGGAGCAGCAGCAAGATGTGGCTCGGGATCTCAAGGAGCTCACCGACGAGGCCACCTCGGAGCGACCGCAGACGCGGCGGCTCGAGTTCAGCGCGGATGGCCTCAAGAAGGTGGCCGAGAAGCTGGCGGAGATCGGGGTCCCTGTCGTCAAGCTGGTCGCCAGCGTCTTGGCGCTGCTGGCGTAGAGCCGTACAGATCGCGTCAGCTACCCCTAGCCGAAGCGCTCACCTGTTTGAGGATCGAACAGCGGGCAGTCGAATTCCAGGGCGACGTCCACGAGCTTGTTCGCCGTAGCGCCCGTCCAAGCCCCTCGAAGCGAGGCCCAGAAATGTGTCGTCGACCACTCGATCTGGAACGACCACGACTGATCGGGCCCGTCGCACACGATCCACTCGCCCTCGCCGTTCGGCAGCCGCTCCGCGGAGGGAACGACTTCGAGCAGCCTGGCGATCATGGACTCGGTCGGCAGTGGCACCAGCCCCTCGGTCGGACCCGGTCCTGTCGCGATCGCTTGGAGGATCTCGACCGGTGTCCGCGCCTCTGTTGGATGCTGTCGCCAGAACACGAGGTCGTAGCTCACCCGAAAAGTATGCACGATGCGTCGCCACGCTGCGTGGCCGACGTCGAGCTTTTCGACACAGCACGCTGTCGACAGTAGCGTTCGGCTCGCATACGAATCTTCGCTAGAGGAGGGTGAAATGACCATTCGATCACGGCCCAGGGCGAGAGCCATCGGGTCGATAGTGCTCACCATGTCGCTGCTGATGGCACTCGCGGTACCGGCCACTGCGGCCCCGCCGTCCGTCGGCTTCTTGACGTCCGACAGCCCGTTCATCACGCTCGATCCAGGACTGCCCTCCGGGGCATCGGTGAAGGCGATCATCTCGTCTGGCGACGAGATCGGGAGCTTCTTGTTCGAAGGGCTCCCCGACGGAGTCGGCATCCGACCGGGCGCCGACAAGCACACCGTCGACGTCTACGTTGCCCACGAGCAGACAACGATTCCGTTCTTCGGCACCAGCGATTTCCAGGACGCATCGATCTCGGTCCTGACCCTCACGACGAAGGGCGGCCCGAATCAGGGGGCCGTCTTGAGCGCCGCTGTGCCGCTCGGTCCCGAGGAGGGATTCCTCCGCTTCTGCTCGGCGTCGATGGCAGGTCCCGACGAGGGCCTGAGCGACTACCTCTTCTTCACCGGCGAGGAGACCGACGACATCGTCAGCGTTCCGCCCGGCGCTCCCTACGGGCCCGACCCGTCGATCGCTCCGGACCGCCAGGGAGGCTACGCCGTCGTCTTGAACACCGACACCGGCGAGTTCACCCAGGTCGCGGGCATGGGCCGACTCAACCACGAGAACACCGTGGTCGTACCGGGTGGCTGGGACGAGTTGGCGATGTTGACCACCGACGACACGTTCAACGCACCGTCGTCGCAGCTCTACATGTACCTGGCGGCCGAGGAGGACGACATCATCGAGGACGAGGGCAGCCTCTACGCCTTCCGGGTGACCAGCGCCAACGGTGCTCCCGTCGACCCGACCGATGCGTTCAACGGAGCGAACGACTATCTCGACCTGGCAGTCGGTGACGACTTCGGCGGCGAGTTCATCCTCGTCCCCGACGACATCGCCGACGGCACGACCGCCGCCGAGCCCCAGGCCGGACTCGAGGACTGGTCGAACGACAACAACGTGTTCCAAGCGATCCGCCTCGAGGACCTCGCCTACGACGAGAACGACCCACGGGTCGTGTACATCGCCGACACCGGCCGCACCCGCATCATTCCCGATGACAACACCGGCCGGATGCAGCGCGGACCCGGCGGCACCGTCGGCCAGGCCGACAACGGTCGCATCTTCAAGATGGTGCTCAACGAGGACGACCCGACAGTCGTCGACAGCCTGACCGTTCTCGCCGACGGCGACGCCGAGGGCACGAGCGCCTTCGTGCCGTTCGTCAACCCGGACAACATCGACACGAGCAAGCGAAGCCTGATGGTCCAGGAAGACGCCGACAACGCCAAGATCTGGCAGTACAACCAGGGCTCGTGGAGGGTTGCGGCGACGGTGAACGACGCCGACGGCGAGTCGAGCGGCATCGTCGATGCGTCGGACTGGTTCGGCGAGGGCACGTGGCTCCTCGACGTGCAGGGTCACGGCACGTTCATCGAGACCGATACCACGTCGGTTCCCGGTGTGACGCTCAAACGCGAATCCGGCCAGCTCTTGCTGATGAAGATCCCGGCTTCATGACGGGCTGATCCCGGACACGAACACCTGCAGTTCCGATGGGAGGTCGGGCCGAGCCCGACCTCCCATCGCGTTCTGACCTCAGGGCTCCCCGGCCGCCTCGTCCATCGCTGCCATGACCTCCGCGATCATCTGGGACCGCGGCGGCATGCCCGGGAAGTCCTCTGGCGGATTCGGGTCGAGCCCCTCACCGATCGCATGGAACCGGTCCATCGCGATCTCCACGAACTCCGGGTTGGGGAAGACCCAGTACCGGTCGGTCCGGATGGCGTCGACGACGAGGTCGGCGACCAGGCCGGGTTGGAGCCCCTCGTCGATCGCTCGCCTGACATAGCCGACGCCGATCTCCTGGGCGGCGTCGGTGACCGGCCGCTCGCCCAGCTCGGCCGGCCAGTTCCGATCCGCGTCGAGGATCCCGGTCTTCACCCAGCCGGGACACAGGCAGCTCACGCCGACCGGCATCTGCGCAGTCTCGAGGCTGTTGTAGAGACCCTCGGTGATCGCGACGACCGCATGCTTGCTGGCGTCATAAGACGGCCCGAATCCGGGATAGAGCCCGGCCATCGAAGCCGTGTTCACGATGTGGCCACCGCCCGACATGACGATGTGCGACAGGAAGGCCCTGACGCCGTACACCACGCCCCAGAAGTTCACGCCCATGGTCCATTCCCAGGACTCGATGGGTCCGAGCCACGGATCGCCGCGACCGGCGACACCGGCGTTGTTGCATACCACGTGCACCGCACCGAAACGATCGAGCGTCGCTTGTGCGAGCGCCTCGACCTGATCGGCCTTGCTCACGTCGGTCCGGACGGTCAAGGTCTCGACACCGTGTGCGCCGATCTGATCGGCCGCGGCGCCGAGCGCATCCTCCTGCACGTCCGCGAGAACCACTGCGCACCCGGCTCGGGCCAGCGCATTCGAGAGGGCGAGCCCGATCCCGCTCCCTGCTCCGGTCACGACCGCGACCCTTCCTCCACCGAGATCCATTCGTCCCCCTCTGATCGGTCGCGGCACGGTAACGCACCTCACCCGCTGGCGGCGCTCTCGGACTGCTCGACGTGACCGATCCCGCAAACATGCTCGAGCTCGACCAGTTCGCGACCGAAGAGGTGTTCACCAACCCGCCACCGGCAGGCGACCGGACGATGCAGGAAGTGGTCGTTGACGGCGGCACCACGGAGTACATCTCCTGGTACGCCGAGGGCAACGTCAGGTTGTCGCTTCCAACAGATCTGTAGAATTGGCCAACAACCCAGGAAATGGCTGGCAGATCGACAACGGTTGACGGAGACGCGGACATGACGAGAGCCCCCTCGACAAGCAGAAGGCGATGAAGCTCGGCGTCCGCCAGCCGGCGCTCTACTGCCACGTCGAGTCGCACTCGGACCTGATACGCAACCTCGGCCTTCGAGGCCGCAAGATCCTGGCCCGACGCCTCGCGGACGCCACCATCGGCGTCTCGGGTTGCGAAGCGGTCCCGCGGTCGACGAAACAGCCGACACGGTCGCCACCGCCGTGACCGGGGCGCCGGCGGTGACCACCTCGTGACACCTGCTGTCGACCAACTCGTCGCGGCCGGTGTCGATCACCGAACGATCACCTATGAGAACGTCGGCAGCGACGGATTCGGCGAGGAAGCGGCGGGAGCTCTGGGCGTCGACGCAGGCGAGGTCTTCAAGACGTTGATCGTCGCCATCGCAGGCGTCGGGCTCGCGGCTGCGCTCGTCCCGGTGTCCGGGCGTCTCGACCTGAAGGCGCTGGCGCGAGCAGCCGGAGCGAAGAAGGCCGAGCTGGCCGATACCCGTGATGCCGAACGAGCGACCGGGTATGTGGTCGGTGGCATCAGCCCGTTCGGTCAGAAGGGTCGCCGGTCGACATTCGTCGACGTCACCGCGTTGTCGCTCGACACGATCTACGTGAGCGGTGGGCGCCGAGGCCTCGAGATCGCCCTCGCCCCGCCCGATCTGGTGTCGGTCCTCGATGCCACGATCGCCGACATCGCGGCCCGGCCATGACGGCAACCCGTCATCGAGCTTCCCAGTCGACCTGTTCGCAGTCGGACCACAGCCGCTCGAGGTCGAAGTACGACCGCGTCTCGCTGTGGAACACGTGTACGACGAAGGGTCCGTAGTCCAGCAGGACCCATTCGAGCTGTTCGAGCCCCTCAACGCGAATCGGCTTCGGCCCACCGGCAAGACCGATCTCCTCCTCGATCGACTCGGCAATGGCCCGGACCTGCCGGGGATTCGAACCGCTCGTGATGACGAAGTGATCGGTGATCCCCAACAGATCGCCGACGTCGATGATGACCGTCGCGCGCCCGAGCTTGTCGGCGGCGGCGCGCGCGGCGAGTCGGCTCCATCGGCCGAAATCGTCTGCGGTCATCCGGCGCGCGCCGCGAGATCGGGGCCGATCACGAGGGTGAGGTCGAATGCCGGATTCCCCGCGACATCCAGCTCGACGAGATCGATTCCGAGTGTCTCGGCGATCTGCCGGGCTGCATCGGCCCATGTCTCGTCGACGTAGCGGATCGTCGAGGAGTCCGCGAGGAAGTCGTCGCCGTTGCCGAGCGCGGTCACCTGCGCGCCTGCGCTGCCGGCCAGGGTGGCCACGGCCAGGGTGAGCGCCTGGTCGTTGTTGGTCGAGTTGAGCACCAAAGTGAGGGGGCGGGTGACCGACGTCGCCGCTCTCGCGAACGGGGCGATCTCCAGGACGCGCTCTCGGACGGCGTCGACATCGACCTCGAATCGGTCGTTCGTGCCGTTGGTCCCGACGAGCGGAATCGTCTCGACGACAGCGGTCCCTCCCGCGAGGGTGGCGATCGTGGTGGCCAGGTCACCGGCGATGGCCGGAGATTCGGGCTCCACCGACTCCGCCGCGAGCCAGGCCGAGAGCGCGTCTCGTTGACGGCTGACACGGTTGGCCGGTGACTCACCCGGATTCTGCCACGCGAGGAACGTCGCGAACTCGTCCGGGTCGAGCACAACTCGACCTGAGCCGAACCTCACCTCTGGTCCGGCGTCGGTGGCCGCGAACAAGTCGTCGGCGAGGGTGAGCTCGACCGGGCCGGTCGGATCGACGAGCGTCTCGAACCGCAGCTCGTCGAGCACCTCGAAGCTGTCGGGCTCGACCCCGACCAGATCGGCGAGCGGTTCGCGGAGCGCCTCGTTCCCGCTGGCAGCCCACAGGTCGGCAAGGCGATCTCCGCCGTCGACGACGGTCTCGGCCGGAACGATCAGCCACGTGCCGCCGGCGGCGTCGGCAGACGGAACGATCAGGGCCGCGCTCACGAGCCGGCCATCGACGATGATGCCGAGCGCTGTTGTCGGGGACGACTCGACGATGAGGCGGTACCCGGGTGCGCCGGGGTCGTTCACGTTGTTGGTGACATCGCCGTCAGTGCTGGCGAGAATCGTCCGGACCCCGGATCGGGCCACCAGGAACCCGGCAACGAGGATGACGACAATCGCCAGGACGAACCCCGCGAGCCACGCCCACTCGGTCGTCGTCCGTGGTTCGCGCTTGCGGGTGTGGCCGGTCGATTCCGCGTCGTCGACGAAGCTGCTCACGCCGTCA